>JAODBQ010000542.1 GCA_025464045.1 Ilumatobacteraceae bacterium | reverse complement strand
CTGGTCAACCTCGCCCGCTGGCTCGGCTACCTCGCCCTGTCGTGGCTGATCCTTCGCCCTGCACTGCTGATCACGATCTCGCTGGACGACTTCATCAACCCCTTCTACGTCTACGACAAGTACGGCTCGAACCCGTGGCACGTGGTCTCTCGCGCGACCCGCGACGTGTTCCGCAACGGCCACTTCAACGTCATCGGGCAGGTCTTCGGTGCGGCGGTGTTCGCGTCGTGGAACTACCTGATCTCGTGGGGGGTGCGCTACTCGCTGATCTACGCGACGACGAAGTTCGTCGTCATCGTGGGTTGTGCGCTGGCCGGCGCGCGGCTGCTGCGCACGCTCGCCGCGCTGGTCGGGCGGCCGTTCAGCGTCTGGCGGGCGCGGGTCGTGGTGGCCGCGGTGCTGCTGCCGACGTTGCAGCTGCACGTGCCCTGGGGACTCGATCCGGTGGGCAGCTTCCCGCTGTACGGCTACCTTCCGGCCGCGCTCGGGCTGCTCGCCCTGGACGTCGGCGTGCGTGCGCTCCAGCGGGACGACGTCCGTTCCGCGCTGCTCGCCGCCGCGGCGCTGTGCGCAGCGATCCTGTACTACGAGATCAACGTCGCGATGGTGGCTGCGCTCGTGCCGGTGGTCGTCCTGCTCGCGGTGCGCCTGCGTCGTGCCGGATCGCAGTTGTCGCCGCTGCTGCGCCAGGGAGCGCTCGTCGGCGCGGTGCCGGCCGTCATGACGCTGGTGCTGATCGTGGTCGCCAAGCGCACCAACCAGGGCTACACCGGCACCGATGTCGACGTCGGCGCGACGACGGTCGGGCTCGTCGCGCGCACGGTCGGCGGCTCGCTGCCGGCGTCGGCGTGGGGCGCGGCGCAGGACTGGCTTGGCGCCGGCGGATCGTTCGGGCTGGCGGCCGCGGCAGTGGTGTCGGCGGTGGTCGTCGGCGTCGCGATGTGCTGGGCTGCGTGGCGGCAATCGCCACCCGCGGACCCGGCGGTGCGCCGGTGGGAGATCCTGCTCGTCACGGCCGTGCCGATCGTCGTGTGGCTCGCGGCGACGCTGATCCAGACGGTGACCTCGAAGGTCAACGTGGACACGGTGCAGATCGGCTACGTGTACACGTACTACGCGTACGGCTCCGTCGGGATCGCGCTGGCGTTGATCCTGGCGACGCAGCTGGTGGCCGGACGGTTGCTCTGGCGGCGGGCGCGGCCGGTGCTCGTGGCGGCGGCGCTGGTGTTCGTGGTGGTGCAGATGTCGATCAACGACACGGTCACCCGCGCCTTCGACGAGCGGCTCGCGGTGAACTCACAGCTGCTCGTCGCGGTGAGCTCGCGACCCGCGGAACCACAGCGCTGCGACGCGCTGCGCAACTGGTTGGTCGGCACGTTCTTCCTGCCGGACTACTACCACCAGTACATGGTCGACGGTCTCGACGCGACGTACGAGGACCACTTCGGGGAGCGCTTCTGCGACGCCGACGTCCTCGCCGGAGGATGATCCGGCGCGCAGGGTGCTCGATCGGTGCTGCCTGCCCGGGTACGGTTCGGACCATGCGCGCCGCCCGAGTCCTCCTCACCGTCGTCACCGGCGTGTCGCTCCTCGTCGCTGCGGGTTGCGGCTCCGATTCGAAGAGCAGCACCTCGTCGTCGACATCGAGCCTCGCCACGACGGGCACGGGAAGCGTCAGCAGCACCACCGTGCCGACGGGTTCCACCGGGACCACCATTGCGGGGGCAACGGGCACCACGGCTGCTGCAGCGACCACCACCACGGTCGCGGGTCCGACCACCACGGCGGGGGCGGGGACGTACACGGTCGTCAAGAACGACTCGCTGTTCAAGATCGCCAAGCAGCACTGCATCACGATCGACGCACTCGTCGCCGAGAACGCCTGGCCCGACGGGATCAACCACGTGATCCTGCCCGGCGCTTCGATCAAGATCCCCGCCGGCGGCTGCACCCCGGCGGCCACCACCGCGACGACGGCGAAGGCCGCGACCACCACGACCGCCCTCGCTGCCGCCACCACCGCCGCGACCACGACGACCACGAAGGCGTAGCCGGCCCGTCGTCGGGTTGGAGCGCCCGGCGCGGTCGTTCGGTGTCGTCGGCCGAGCAACCGTTCATCGGTTGACCTGGCGATCCCCGGTCAGATGATGACCAGAACGGCCCCACGGCGACGCCACATCGGCGGGGTGGGGACCGGGGTCAGTGCAGTGTGAAGAGGTCCTTCAACGCTGCGGCGCGGCCGGACGTGCGCGTGCGCAGCGAGAGGGCGATCGCGACGGCGCCGTTCAGCCGTTGGGTCCCGTGGAGGCGGGCTGCTCGACTCGTCCGCTTCCAGCCCTTCGCCGCCGCAGCGCGAGCCACCTCGGAGGCAAGGCGGGTCTCCTCGGCGAGCCGGGTGAACGACCTCGCGTTCTGCGAGGTGACCGTGCCTGCGTGGCGGCGATAGCGATAGACGGGGGTGCGGTCGAGCAGGATCGTCCCGCCGTCGAGCAGCACGCGGGCGAACAGGTCGAGGTCCATCACCTGCTTCCACCGCCGATCGAACCGCGCTGCGGGCAGCAGCGCCGGGCGATACGAGATCGCCGGGCAGTAGACGAAGAACGCGTGCATCAGTCGGGCCAGGCCGGCGTCGCCGCGAAGGTCGTAGCGCTGGTGTTTCGGCCACGAGCGACGCTTGACCTTGTCGACGAGCGTGTCGATCGGACGACCGTCAGCGTCGATCGCCGTCGCCATCGGGGCGACGAGGGCGGCGTCGGGCGAATCGGTGTGGGCGGCGCGGATCGTGGCGACGTAGTCGGGTTGGAGCAGGTCGTCGGCGTGGAAGATC
>JAODBQ010000532.1 GCA_025464045.1 Ilumatobacteraceae bacterium | reverse complement strand
GGCGTCTCGTCGGGGAAGCCGCAGATGATGTTCCACGAGCACCCGACGTCGAGCTCGGTCGCCCAGCGCAGCAGCTGGATGTTCTGGAATGCCGTGACCCCCTTGCGCATCAGCCGCAGCACCTCGTCGCTGAGGCTCTCGACACCCGGCTGGATCTGGCGGACGCCGGCGGCGCGCAGCGCAGCGAGCTGCTCGCGGTGGAGGTTCGACTTGACCTCGAAGAACAGGTCGAGGAGCAGGCCGGAGCTCGCAAGGCGGGGGAACAGCGAATCGACGTAGGCGGGATCGAGGATGTTGTCGGCAAACGTGATCACCGAGGTGTCGTACCGAGCACATGCGTCCACGATCTCGTCGAACGCGCGGTCGGCCGACTTGCTGCGGAAGCCCATCGTCTCGCCGTTCAGGCCACAGAACGTGCAGTGCCGGCGTTGGCCCCACCAGCAGCCGCGCGCCGTCTCGAGCACGAGCTGGCGCGGGAGGTCCGAGTGGAGCGGCACCAAGCGCGCGAAGTAGTCGTCGAAGTCCGGGTTGGGCAGCGCGTCGAGCTGCTCGACCGACGAGGGCGACGTCGTCTGCGCGCCGCGCATCAGCGCACCGGTCGTCGGAGCCGGACCATCGTGCACGAGGTGCTGGAGCAGCGCGACGAACGAGTGGTCGGCCTCGCCCCGGCTGACGACGTCGATGCAGGGGAACGAGGCCAGCAGCTGCTCGCCCATCTCGCCCTCGCAGTTCGCGCCACCGAACACGACGACCGGCGGGTGCGGTGCGGCCTTCAGGCGTTGAGCGACGGCGACACTCGCGCACGTCTGATGGAAGGTGCTCGTGAACCCCACCACCCGCGGACGCGACGCCATGATGCGGTCCACGCATCCGTCGAGGTAGGTGTCGAGCAGCGCCCGCGTGCGCACGACGTCGCGGATCGCCTCGGCCGGCAAGTAGGCCGAGAGCATGGCCTGCGTGTAGTCCTCGTCCGGCGCGATCGCGTCACCGAAGACCGCGCGGGCGAAGAACCACTCGCCGACGAGGAGATCAGCGGGGAAGTCATCGGCGAGGCGCGTGTAGAACTCGGTGCCGACGAGCTCCGCGAGGTCGACGTTGCAGTACTCGATCCGTGCCGAGAACCCGGCGCCGATGGCCGCCGCCTTCAGCAGGCTGACACCGAGCGCCGGGCGATTGACGTCGGCGAACGGCATGACGACGAGGACGACGTCGCCCCCCGCCGACATGCTCGGAGCGTCAGCCTCCGAACTGTGTGAAGCCACCTACGCCGCCCAGTCCGGGCTGGCCCGGTCCACACTCGTTGCACTCGTAGGTGCACGCCCGGATCCAGATCGGCTGCCGGATCACGCACTGGCGCAAGATCGGCTGACGGATGACGCCGCACTCGTTCACGCAACCGACGCAATCGACCACGCAGCCACCGGCCACCGTCCCGCCGCCTGGCGTGGCGGTGCCCGTCTGGGCACTCCCGAGGAGTCCGGCGACCTTGCGGTAGGCCTTCATCTCATCCTCGGTGATGTGCACCTGCGAGAGCCGATCCTCCAACTCGGCGACGCGCATCTCGAGCGTCTTCTCCGGCTTTGCTTCGTCAGCCATCGCGCAATCCCCCTCGTGGTGCGGCGCGTACAGTCGTCAGCCGAGCAACACCCCAGCTCCCCAGCTGAACGATTGACTCTTTCCCCTGGTTGATGAAGGTATGTCCGACCCGGACGGCTGTCAAGAGCCCGCCGTTCCGAGGGTCGGCGCGTCTCCGTCGGGCTCGGGCCGAGCACCGACGGGATCGGGCTGATCCATCCGATCCCAGCTGCTGCGACGAGCGTCAGGCGGCGTCGTGTCCGGTGAAGATGTGGTGGGCCTCACGGGCGGCGTAGCAGGCGATCACGAGTCCCGCGGCCGGGTCCGCCCACCACCACCCGAACGCTGCGTTCAGGGTGATGCCGGCGAGCACGGCCGTGGCGAGGATGCCATCGATCATGGTGACCCGTCCCTCCGTGGTCAGCACCGGGTCGTCGAGTGCGCGACCGGTGCGCGACTTGCCGGTTGCGAGGACGAACATCGCTCCCGCGGTGACCGCGGTCCAGGCGACACCGGCGGGGCTGTGGCGGGCGTGGTGCTGGGTGGCCAGCGCGACGGCCGACTGGGCGACGAGGTAGACCGCCAGGACGACGAACGTCACGCCGATGAAGCGCAGGGCGGCGCGGCGACGTGCGTCGTCGGTGCCGGCCAGTTCCCACAGCACGACGCCGCTGGCGCCGATCTCGATCAGGCTGTCCAACCCGAACCCGGCCAACGCCACCGACGATGCCGAGCTCGCCGCGATTGCCAGCACGATCACGCCGACGATGTTCCAGCCGAGCGTGATCCGTTCCAGCAGCACGCCGCGACGGTGGAGCACCGCGGCGTCCACTGCGGAGATGGTTCGGTTCATTCGTCTCGGTCCCTGGTCGGCCGTCGCGTGTGAGCACGTGACGCCGCGCTCATTGTCGTGCATCACGCGTCGGACCACAGGCTGGGTGCGCGCCCGGTGTCCCGTTTGGTCTGACCAAGTTGTAGGGTCGTGCCACAACACAGATTCCCCCCTGCGGGGTTGGGTGCAATTCCCGACCGGCGGTACAGCCCGCGAACCCGTCATCTTCGGATGCCGGGCCGATCCGGTGAGATCCCGGAGCCGACGGTGACAGTCCGGATGGGAGCAGGGACGACGCACGCTGACGAGACGCGCCCCGACGGGTGTGGTCGTTCGGTGAGCGCCGCCGTGCTCCGGAAAGGACTGGCGACGCTGGACGACCGGATGGCTATGCACGCAGCACTCGAAGCAGCAGCGCGGGTTCGCACGCGGACCTCACCGAACCCCTGGGTGGGTGCGGTCGTGCTGTCGTCCGCCGGCGATGTGGTCGGGATCGGGGCGACGGAGGCCGCTGGCGGGTCGCACGCCGAGGTGATCGCGTTGCGCGCGGCGGGCGTGGCTGCGCAGGGCGGGACGCTGGTGGTCACGTTGGAGCCCTGCGCGCACCACGGTCGGACACCCCCCTGCGTCGACGCGGTGGTCGCCGCCGGGGTCCGTCGGGCGGTGGTCGCGATCCTCGACCCGGATGTCCGGGTTGCCGGCCGCGGGGTGGCCGCGCTCCGCGCCGCGGGCATCGAGGTCGCCGTCGGCCAGCTGGCGGATGAGGCGGCAGCCCAGCTGCAGGCGTACCTGCACCATCGCCGGACGGGTCGGCCGTACGTCGTGTGCAAGCTCGCGACGACCGTCGACGGCGGCATCGCCGCGGCTGACCGCTCGTCACGGTGGATCACCGGTGCGGAGGCGAGGACCGACGCGCACCGGCTCCGCGCCGAGAGCGATGCGATCATCGTCGGCGCTGGCACCGTGCGAGCAGATGACCCGTCCCTGACGGTGCGCCACGTCGACGGACGGGATCCGTTGCGGGTCGTGCTCGGGTCCGTGCACGCGGACGCGCGGGTGCGCCCGTGTCTCGAGTGGACGGGCGAGCTCGCCGAGCTGCTCGATCACCTCGGCGGACGAGGCGTCCTGCAGGCGATGGTGGAGGGCGGCGCGCACACGTCGCGCTCGTTCTTCGAGGCGGACCTGATCGATCGGTTCGTGTTGTACGTCGCCCCGGCCCTGCTGACCGGCGTCGACATCGTCCCGATGATCGCTGGACCGAGCGCAGCGTCGATCGGCGCGATGTGGCGCGGTCGGTTCGTCGGCGTGCGTCGGCTGGGCGCCGACCTGCGCATCGATCTCGTGCCGACCGGCAGGAGCGCCGCCGTGACCTCAACGGGTTTCGCAGACCGACAACAGCAACAACAGCAACAGCAACAACAGCAACAACAACGTCGACGAGGAGAGCAGGGCTGACATGTTCACAGGAATCGTGGAAGAGCTCGGACGCGTGGAGTCGTTCGACCAGGGCCGGTTGCGGATCGCGGCACGGCGGGTCCTCGAGGACGCCCGACTCGGCGACTCGATCGCGGTCAACGGGTGCTGCCTGACGCTGGTCGCGTGCGGCGACGGTTGGTGGGAGGCGGACGTGTCCGCGGAGACGATCGCGCGGACGAGCCTCGCCCGCCATGGCGTGGGCAGCGCGGTCAACCTCGAGCGACCGGTACGGATCCAGGACCGCCTCGGCGGCCACCTCGTGCAGGGGCACGTGGACGCGGTCGGCGAGATCGTGGCACCCGTGCCGGATCTGCACGTGCGCGTGCCCGCCGACCTCGTGCCGTACCTCGTCGAGAAGGGCTCGGTCACCGTGGACGGGGTCAGCCTGACGGTCGTCAGCCCGTTCCCGGACGGGTTCAGCGTGGCGATCATCCCGCACACGTCCGCGGTGACGACGCTCGGCGCCAAGCAGCCTGGCGATCTCGTCAACATCGAAGTCGACGTGATCGCGAAGTACGTCGAGCGGATGATCCGACCGTTCTCCCTCGCGGAGCAGGGCGCCCTGGTGGCGGCGCAGGTCGGCGTGCGGTTCCCCGGAGAGGTCGACTGATGCGGCGAGTGCTGTTCGACCCCATCGAGGACGCGATCGCCGCGATCGCCCGTGGCGAGGCCGTCGTGGTTGCCGACGACGAGGACCGCGAGAACGAAGGCGACTTGATCATGGCCGCGGACACGGCCACCGCGGAGCAGATCGCGTTCTTCGTGCGCCACACCTCGGGCGTGATCTGCGTCGGGCTCACGGAGGAGCGCTGCGACGAGCTGGAACTCCCGCTGATGGTCCCCGCGCGATCGAACCAGGAGGCACAGGGCACGGCGTTCTCCGTCTCGGTCGACGTGGAGGCGGGGACCTCGACGGGCATCTCGGCTGCCGACCGGGCGCGGACGTTGCGCGCGCTCGCCGACCCGCGCGTCGGTCACGCGGCGTTCAACCGCCCCGGCCACATCTTTCCGCTGCGGGCACGGCCCGGTGGGGTGCTCAAGCGCGCCGGACACACGGAGGCTGCCGTGGACCTCGCCCGTCTCGCCGGACGACCGCCGGCCGGCGTGCTGTGCGAGGTCGTCCTCGACTCCGGAGGGATGGCCCGGGTTGCCGACCTGCGTGCGTTCGCCGACCGGCACGGGCTGCTGCTCGTGTCGATCGCCGATCTGATCAGACATCGTCGTCGCACCGAGAAGCTGATCACCCGCACCGCCGCGGCGCGGCTGCCGACCGAATGGGGCGAGTTCCGCTGCTACTCGTTCCACAGCCTCGTCGACGGCGGCGACACGCACCTCGCGTTCGTCAAGGGCGATGTCGCCGGTCGCCCCGACGTCCTGGTCCGCGTGCACAGCGAGTGCGTGACGGGGGACGTGTTCGCCAGCGTCAAGTGCGACTGCGGCGCCCAGTTGCAGGAGGCGATGCGCCGCATCGACGAAGCCGGCGACGGCGTCGTCGTCTACCTCCGCGGCCACGAGGGGCGCGGCATCGGCATCACCCACAAGCTGCGCGCCTACGAGCTCCAAGACGCCGGCCTCGACACCGTCGACGCGAACATCGAGCTCGGTCTGCCCGTGGACGGTCGGGAGTACGGCATCGGGGCGCAGATCCTCGCCGATCTCGGGCTGACCTCCGTCCGCCTCCTGACCAACAACCCGACCAAGTACCGCGGGCTCGAGGGGTTCGGGCTGAGCATCAGCGAGCTCGTGCCGCTGCACGTGCCGATCCACCCCGAGGCACGCCAGTACATCGAGACCAAGCGGACGCGGATGGGGCACCTCGTGCCCGTGCATCCGGGACCCTCCACTGACGACGAACCCCGAACGGCGGAGCACCGATGACCGTCCACCACGGCCGCCCGGACGGCACCGGCCGCCGCTTCGCGCTGGTCTGCAGCCGCTTCAACGACCTCATCGTCACCCGGCTCGAGCACGGCGCTCGCGACGTGCTGGTGCGCCACGGTGTTGCCGACGACGCGATCGACTCGCTCTGGGTGCCGGGTGCGTGGGAGATCCCGATCGTCGCCAAGGCCGTTGCCGAGACCGGCAGGTACGACGCCGTCGTCGGACTCGGTGCCGTGATGCGTGGCGCCACCTACCACTTCGAGATCGTCGCCAACCACAGCGCGGCCGGGCTCGCCCGCGTCGCCCTCGACACCGGGGTCGTGGTCACGAACGGGATCGTCACCGTCGACACGATGGACCAGGCCCTCGAGCGCGCCGGCAGCAAGGCCGGCAACAAGGGTGCCGACGCGGCACTCGCCGCCCTCGAGACGGTCGACCTGCTCCACCGCGTGACCAGTGATTCCTGAGCGGGCGCGGCTCGAGCACAGGTGCTTCAGTTCGGTGCCCCGCGTGCCGATGTGATGTCTGAGGAGCCGATGGCCGGGATGTCCGCGATCATCACAACGTCCTTTGGAGGCTCCGATGCCGGATGCGACCCTGGATCTGGACGCGTGCGTTGATCTGCGAACGATGCTGACCGTGCTCGCACGGGTCAAGAGCGGCGACTTCAGCGTCCGCATGCCGCTCGACTGGACGGGGCTCGCCGGCAAGGTCGCCGACGGTCTCAACGATGTCATCGTCGCCAACGCATCCCTCGAGAACGAGCTCGCGCGCGTCAGTGACCTCGTCGGCAACCAGGGCCAGCTCTCCCAACGGGTGCTGGTCGGGGGATGGGCGCAGAGCTGGTTCAGCAGCGTCAACTCGGTGAACGGCCTCATCGACGCCCTCGTGCGCCCGACGAGCGAGATGCAACGTGTGATCGGCGCCGTCGCCGACGGCGATCTGAGCAAGAAGGTCTCCGCCGACGTCCGGGGCGAGATGCTCGAGCTCAAGAACACCATCAACGCGATGGTCGATCAGCTCAACGGCTTCGTCTCCGAGGTGACGCGCGTCGCCCGCGAGGTCGGCACCGAAGGCAAGCTCGGCCAGGCCGCGGCCGTCACGATCGAGGTCGGCGGGGTCTGGAAGGACCTGACGGACAACGTCAACCTGATGGCCGGCAACCTCACCGGTCAGGTCCGCAACATCGCCGAGGTCACCACCGCGGTGGCCAACGGGGACCTGAGCAAGAAGATCTCGATCGACGTCCAGGGCGAGTTCCTCGAGCTGAAGAACACCGTCAACGCGATGGTCGACCAGCTCAACGCGTTCGCGAGCGAGGTCACTCGTGTGGCCCGCGAGGTCGGCGTCGAGGGTCGCCTCGGCGGTCAGGCGCAGTCCAAGGAGGTCGGCGGCGTCTGGAAGGACCTCACCGACAACGTCAACCAGCTGGCGGCCAACCTCACCAACCAGGTGCGCGCGATCGCCGACGTCGCCACCGCGGTGACGGAGGGGGACCTGACCCGTCAGGTCACGGTCGAGGCCAGCGGGGAGGTTGCCGTCCTCAAGGAGAAGCTCAACGAGATGATCCGCAACCTGCGCGAGACGACGCGGCAGAACGTCGAGCAGGACTGGCTGAAGACCAACCGGGAGCGCTTCACGCGCATGCTCCAGGGCCAGCGCGACCTCGACGAGGTGGCGAGCATGATCCTGTCCGAGCTCGCGCCGTTGGTCCACGCCCAGCACGGCGTGTTCTACTCGATGACGACGGCGCCCGAAGGCGGCGCCGACGTGCTCCAGCTCCAGGCCGGCTACGGGTACGAGGAGCGCAAGCACATCAAGACCTCGTTCCGGCTCGGCGAGGGCCTGGTCGGGCAGTGCGCCAAGGAGCGCAAGCGGATCCTGCTCACCGATGTGCCGAACGACTACGTGCGGATCAACTCCGGTCTCGGTTCCTCGCCGCCGCTGAGCATCATCGTGCTGCCGGTGCTGTTCGAGGGTTCGGTGCGCGCCGTGGTGGAGCTCGCCTCGTTCGGTTCGTTCAGCCCCACCCACCAGGCGTTCCTCGATCAGATCACCGAGAGCATCGGTCTCGTCCTGAACACCATCGAAGTCGACACGCTCACCGAGAACCTCCTGCGCCAGTCGCAGTCGCTGGCGGAGGAGCTGCGTTCACAGCAGGAGGAGCTGCGGGAGTCGAACGAGGACCTCGGACGGCAGGCGAGCCTGCTCGCGGCACAGAACATCGAGGCGGAGAAGAAGAACCAGGAGGTCGAGGAGTCCAAGCGGCTCGTCGAGGAGAAGGCGGGACAGCTCGCCGTCTCCTCGAAGTACAAGTCGGAGTTCATCGCGAACATGTCGCACGAGCTGCGCACGCCGCTGAACAGCCTGCTGATCCTGGCCGAGCAGCTCGAGGACAACCCGGACCGGAACATGACGGCGCTGCAGGTCCAGTACGCGAGCGTGATCCGTGCCTCCGGCCACGACCTGCTCGGACTGCTCAACGGGATCCTCGACCTCGCCAAGGTCGAGTCGGGCACGGTCGTGCTGGAGATGGCGGACCTCTCGATCGACGAGGTGTGCGATTCGCTGCGTCGAGAGTTCGATCTCGTCGCGCAGGGCAAGGGACTCGCCTTCGCCGTCGACGTCGCCGTCGGATGCCCGTCGCACATCGTCAGTGATCAGCAGCGTCTCCGCCAGATCATGAAGAACCTGCTCTCGAACGCGTTCAAGTTCACCGAGCACGGTGAGGTCTGCGTCCGGATCAGCTCGGTGCTCGGCGGGTGGGACGGCGACGAGCCCTCGCTCTCGAACGCCGCGTCGGTCATTGCGCTGACCGTCAGCGACACGGGCATCGGCATCGGCGACCAGCAGCAGCTGCACATCTTCGAGGAGTTCGCACAGGGCGATGGCTCCACCGCCCGCCTCTACGGCGGCACGGGTCTCGGCCTGTCCATCAGCCGTGAGCTGGTCGGTCTCCTCGGCGGCCAGATCACGGTGCGCAGCGTCCGCGGGCAGGGCAGCACGTTCACCGTCTACCTCCCCGTCGACTCCCGTCAGCAGGCCGCGGGGCGCCGCGTGCACGACGACCGGGCCACGGGCACCGGTGCCGGTCCGCACCGCAACGGCGCGTCGGGGGCCGCCGACGTGCTCGAACCGCGCCGGGGAACGTCGTTCGAGTCGGCCGTCCAGGGCCGGCTCGCGGGTCGCAAGGTGCTCGTCGTCGACGACGACTTCCGCAACGTCTTCGCGCTCACGGCCCTGCTCGAACGAGGCAACGCCAAGGTCGTCTCCGCGGAGAGCGGTCCGCAGGCGATCGGCATCCTCGAGCACACGAACGACGTCGACATCGTGCTGATGGACATCATGATGCCGATCATGGACGGCTACGCGGCGATCCGCGCGATCCGGGCGAACGAGCGCTTCGCCCGCCTCCCGATCATCGCTGTCACGGGCAAGGTGGTCAGCGGGGAGCGCGAGCGCTGCCTCCAAGCGGGGGCGAACGCCTACCTCTCGAAGCCGGTCAACACCGCCGAGCTCCTCTCCGCACTCGATCCATGGCTGTCGGCCACTGCGAGGTCCATGCCATGAGCACGGTGACACCAGCGTCGGACCAATGCCGAGCGCGGCCGGCGCAGGCGGCGGCTGCAGACGCACTCGTGCTGATCGTCGACGACAACGAGTCGAAGCGCATCGCCTTGAAGTCGGTGCTGCTGCCGCTCGGTCACACCATCGTCGAGGCGGACTCGGGCATCGCCGCGCTGCGGTGCGTGCTGGACAACGACTTCTGCGTGATCCTGCTCGACGTGCGGATGCCGGTGATGGACGGCTTCGAGACCGCTGCGCTCATCCGCAAGCGTCAACAGTCCGAGACGACCCCGATCGTCTTCATCACCGCGCACCGGCGCGACGACATCGTCGACAACGACGGCTGTCCGGAAGGCCCCGTCGACTTCATCTCCTCCCCGGTGCGCTCCAGCGAGCTGCGCGAGAAGGTCGCCGCGTTCGCGGAGCAGTTCCTCGAGCGAGCCGAGCTCCGGGCCGCGGCGCTCCACGTGCAGCCGGTTGTGCTGCCGGCGGCGGTGGCCCACATCGAGGGTCGGCGGTGCGACGACCCGCGGCCGGCGATCACCGGCATCCTCCGGCTCACCGCGGAGCTCTTGGACGGCAACGGCATCGGGGACCGCGGTCGTGGCTACGTGGAGATCATCCGGCACCACGCGCAGCTCCTCGAACGAGTCGTCGACGACGTCCCGGCCCTCGACCCGGCCTGACCGGCGACCCGTCCCCCGAGTTCGGGCACGCGACGTCCGAGTCGCACCGTCGTGGTCCGAGTCGCAACGTCGTGGTCCGAGTCGGACGGCGCTGCCCGAGTCGCTGGACCGAGGAAGCCCTGCCCAGCGACTCGCGCCCTCGTCTCCGACTCGGACGGTGTGCTGGCGTGCACCGTCACGACTCGGCCGCGGAGGTGCTGTCGGGAGCGTCCAAGGTTCGACCCGGTCGAGCGCCCGCCCACGTCCGCCCCCCGTGCATGGCGGCAGCGGCACTGGCAGTGGGACCTTGCCGCGCGGGCGGCACCCGTCGGGGCGGGTGAGCCCGGCCCCGGCTCGTCGCCGGGTCAGCCGGCGAGTTGCCACTCGACGGCGATCCCGTCGGCGGCGGTCGTGACCGTGAAACGACGGCCGCTGATCGCCGTCGCGTGCAGGCCGATCCAGCGGTTCCGGCCCTGCGTGACCAGTGGACGAGGGTTGGGGAGGTCGTTGGACGCGGACTCCCGCTGCAGCACCCCGCGCACGATCACGCTCCACGCCGTTCCATGGTCGAGATCGATGTCGTCGACCTCGAGCGAGCCCGGCCCCTCGTAGCGACCGAGCATCGTCTCGGGGGCGGTCAGCACGACGATCTGGATGTCGTCGTCCATGCCGACGACCTTGTAGTTGATCGGCATCGCGAGTGGGCAGCCGTGCTCGATGAGGCACATGCGGCCCACCGCGCGTGAGCGCAGCAGGTTCAGGCACTCCCACTTCGGCAGTTCGGCTCGTTGCGCTTCCATGTCGACTCCTTCGTCCCCCTGTGCATCGATCGTGTCGGAGGCGGCGAGCGATCGACAGGGTCTGCGGTCATCACGACCGCCGTGGCGACATCGACCGGTCGCGAGGCGACGGTGCTGGTGACTGCAGCCTCTGTGCGTCCGACCCGGTGCCGTCGATCGTGGAGCTCGGGGCATCGATTGCCCCTCTGAACGAAGAGGTGACTGATGAAGGCACTCGTGTACCACGGTCCTGGGATCAAGGCATGGGAGGAGGTCGCCGATCCGGTGATCATCGATGACACCGACGCGATCGTGCGGGTGGAGGTGACCACCATCTGCGGCAGTGATCTGCACATCATGAAGGGCGACGTGCCGGCAGTGACCGACGGACGGATCCTCGGTCACGAAGCCGTCGGCACGGTCACCGCGATCGGTGCCGCCGCCCGTCGCGTGAAGGTCGGCGACCGCGTGCTCGTCTCGTGCATCACCGCGTGCGGCACCTGCTCGTACTGCCGCGACGGTCATGCCGGGCAGTGCCTCGGCGGTGGCGGTTGGATCCTCGGGCACAAGATCGACGGGACGCAGGCGGAGCTCGTCCGGGTGCCGTTCGCCGACCTGTCGACGTACCCCATCCCCGACGGCGTGAGCGACGAGGCCGTGCTGATGCTCGCCGACATCCTGCCGACGGGCTACGAGGTCGGGGTCCTCAACGGTCACGTCCGCCCGGGTGACGTCGTGGCCGTCGTGGGGGCCGGTCCGATCGGGCTCGCCGCGATCATCGGTTCGAGGTTGTACAGCCCGACGACGGTCATCGCGATCGACCTCGCCGACAGCCGCCTCGACGCGGCGAAGTCGTTCGGCGCCGACGTGACGGTGAACAACTCGCGCGACGACCCGCTGGCCGTCGTCCGTTCGTTGACCGGAGGGCTCGGCGCGGACGTCGCGATCGAAGCCGTCGGCACCGCGGCGACGTTCGAGCTGGCGACGACCCTGATCCGGCCTGGCGGTCACGTCGCCAACATCGGCGTGCACGGCACGTCGGCGACGTTGCACCTCGAGGACCTGTGGATCCGCAACGTCACCATCACCACCGGTCTGGTCGACGCATCGTCCACGCCGACCTTGCTGCGCCTGATCGGCAGTGGCCAGCCCGACGCTGGCCGGCTGGTCACCCACCACTTCCAGCTCGACGAGATGGAGCACGCCTACGACGTGTTCGCCGACGCCGCCAACTCGGGCGCCTTGAAGGTCGTGCTCAGCGCAACGTCCGAGTGATCGACCGGGTGCCAGGAGGGGCGGCCCGCCGGCCGCCCCTCCTGCGCGCTCATGGTCTGCCGCTGCTCGGTCGCTCCCAGGGTCTCGGGTCACACGGGTCCGGGTCCGGGTCCCCTGTCGTCGTCGCCGCCCGTTCCGTACCGTCGGGATCAGAAGTTCTGATCAACCAGAGGACACCACACACCATGAGCATCACCACCGGTCTG
>JAODBQ010000525.1 GCA_025464045.1 Ilumatobacteraceae bacterium | reverse complement strand
CGCCTCGGCGCTGGCCCAGAACGTGAAGCTCGGGACGACGACCTCGTCGCCGGGCCCGACGCCCAGCGCGCGCAGCGCGATCGTGATCGCCTCGGTGCCGTTGGCGACGCCGATCGCGTGGCCGGCGCCCAGGTAGGCGGCCCACTCGTGCTCGAAGGCCTCGACCTCCGGACCGAGGACGAACTGGCCGCCGTCCACCACGCGATCGATCGCGGCGCGGAGCTCATCGCGCAGCGGAGCCAGCGGGGACGTGGGGTCGAACAGGGGGACCGGCACGACCGGAAGCCTAGCCTCCGGCCCCGGCACCCCGGCCGGTCGCCCCACGCCCACGACGCTCAACCTCTGTCCCCGAATGCCGATCCCTCAGGTGTGAACCTCTCCGAGTTCGTCCCCTCCCCGGGCTCGAAGGTGCGCGTCCCCGTGTCGTCGGCCACCCCGGCCGGATACCTGGACGGCGCCGAGCTTGCCCTTCTGCGGTCGCTGACCGCCAGCCAGGACCGCAGCGTCGGCTCCACCGAGCTGGCCGCCCACGTGCACGACTGGCCGACGCTGTACCACCTGACCCCGTACCGGTCGACGATCCTCGACTGCCTGGACTTCCACCACGCGGGTAGCGCGTCGGTGCTGGAGCTCGGTGCCGGCTGCGGCGCGATCACCCGCTGGCTCGGCGAGCACTTCGGGACGGTCCACGCCGTGGAGGGCAGCGTCGACCGCGCCTCCGTCGCCCAGGTCCGAACCGACGACCTCGCCTCCGTCCAGGTCTTCTCCACCAACTACTCCCAGCTCGAGGAGCGCGACGCCTACGACGTCGCCACGCTCATCGGCGTACTCGAGTACGGCCACCTGTACCACCCGACGACGAACGACCCGGCGGCCGCGGCGCTCGACAACCTCCGCGTCGCGCACCGGGCCCTGCGCGAGGACTCCGTGCTCGTCGTCGCGATCGAGAACCGCCTCGGCCTCAAGTACCTCAGCGGCGCCCGCGAGGACCACTCCGGCCGGCGCTACGAGTCGATCAACGGCTACCCGCAGACCGATCACGCCGTAACGTTCAGCGCTCGGCATCTCGAGGCCCTGCTGGGCGAGGCGGGCTTCGATCACGTCGACGTGCTGCTGCCATTCCCCGACTACAAACTGGCGAGCACGATCATCGACCCGTCGCTCGTGCGCGACGAGCACCACATCCACAACTGGGTCCACGGGACGGCGCCCGACTGGGGCAACGCGCTCCGCACGCCCGCCTTCAGCGAGACGCTCGCCGTACGCGAGCTGGCCGCAGCCGGCCTGCTCAAGGACCTCGCCAACTCCTTTCTGATCCTCGCCTACCGCGGCGACCGCGACGCGACCAACGCCCGGCTGGGGATCAGCCGCGACTGGGTTGCGCGCCACTACTCGCTGGACCGCCGCCCGTCGCTGCGTAAGCGAGTGACGCTGCCGGCCGCGGGCGACCACGTCGTCAATGAGACCGCGCTCGGCGGCGAGCGCGCGGCCCGCACGCTCGATCTCGGGCCGTTCACGCACGCCCTCCGCGACGAGCCGTTCGTGCCCGGCGACCTGGCGATCGTCGAGGTGCTGCGGACGCTCGTAGCCGACGGGCTGGGTCCGCAGCTTCTCGAGCACGTCCGCGCCTACACGCGCTGGCTGACCGCCACCCACGGCACGGGGCGCACCGACGCCGACGGCATCGCCCTCGTCGACGGCGCCGCGCTGGACGCGGTGTGGATCAACCTCGTCGCCGACCCCGCCACGGGCGAATGGTCGCCGGTGGACCGCGAGTGGGCGTTCCGCGGGGTCCTGCCCGTCGACTACCTCGCGTGGCGCAACGTCAACCTGCTCTACCACCGCTTCGCCGACGACCTGCCCGCGGAGTGGCGCGCTGCAGAGCCCGACACCGCGGCGTTCGCCCTCCTGGCGGGCGCCGGCGTGACGGTCGACACGGGCGCGCGGCTGACCGCCATGCGCGAGCTTGAGGCCGCGTTCCAGGGCACCGCAGGCGCAGGCCCGATGCCGTCCCCGAGCGCGACGGTCCGGACGCTGATGCACGAGGGCGAGCGTCGGCGCTTCTTGGTCCTGGCCCAGGCCGAGGAGGTCATCGCGCGGCCCGAGCTGCTGCGCGCGTACGCCGACACGTTCGGCAGCGCCGACCCGGCGACGCTCGTGCTCGACCCGGCCCACGGCGGCGACGACCTCGTCGGCCGGCTGCGCGGCGCCATCGAGACCGCGGGGCTCGACGAGGACACGATGCCCGACGCCGTCCTGCTTGCCCCGGGCGACCCAGTCAACGGTGAGGCCGTGCTGACGACCGCGACGTGGGGTCCCGAGAGCCTGCCCCGGTTTGCGGCGCCCGACATGCCGGCGCTGCGGGTGCTCGCCGAGCACCGCTGGAGCTCCGTGGCGGGCTGAGCCCGCCAACGGCGCGCCCGCCCGGCCGCGCGACCACCCCGCCCGCCAGGGGGCGAAACCCTAATCTTCGGGCGATGCTGTTCTCCTCCCTGCTCGTCCTCGCCGCCGTCACCGACAGGCTCGCGGACTTCGCGACGAACGTCGTCGGCGATCTTGGCCTGCCCGGGATCTTCCTGCTCATGGTGCCCGAGAGCGCCTGCATCCCGATCCCGTCGGAGGCGACGATGCTGTTCGCCGGGTTCAACGTCAGCGAGGGCAAGTACAGCCTGTTCGCGGCGGTGGCCGTCGGATCGATCGCGAACCTGGTCGGCTCCTGGATCGCCTACGCCGTGGGCTACTACGGCCGCGTCGAAGTCCTCGAGCGCTACAAGATCTTCCACATCAAGCCCGAGCACCTCGCGTTGACCGAGCGGTGGTTCGAGCGCTGGGGCAGCTGGGCGGTCTTCTTCAGCCGCATGCTCCCGGTCGTCCGCACGTTCATCTCGCTGCCCGCGGGCGTGGCGCGCATGCCGTTCTGGCGGTTCTCGCTCCTGACGCTGG
>JAODBQ010000514.1 GCA_025464045.1 Ilumatobacteraceae bacterium | reverse complement strand
TCGGCGCGCTACCGGCCGGTGCCGATCCTGATCGGCATCACCGTCGCCACGGCCGTGGTGCACGCCGTGTCGGTCGTGCTCGGTGCCGTGCTCGCGGTGAGCCTGCCGACGAACGTGATCACGTTCGTCGCCGGTGTCGCCTTCCTCGGCTTCGCGGCGTGGACGCTGCGCGGCGACAAGCTCGACGACGACGAGGCGGCCAAGGCCGATCGCGGCGGTCGATCGGCGATCGTGGCCGCCAGCACGGCGTTCTTCCTCGCCGAGCTCGGCGACAAGACGATGCTGGCGACGATCACGCTGGCGTCGACCCACAACCTGTTCTGGGTGTGGCTCGGCTCGACGGTGGGGATGGTGGTGGCCGACGCGCTGGCGATCGGGGTTGGCAGGCTGCTCGGCGCGCGGCTCCCGGAGCGTTCCATCCGCATCGGTGCCAGCATCGCGTTCGTGGTCTTCGGCGTGCTGTTGATCGCGGAAGCCCTGCGTTGAGCGGACATCGGCGAAGGTCCCGGAAACGTGAAACACGGAGTTCATTCGCTCGACCACTCCCCGTAGGAATGGCGGTCTAGTCTGACTGCTCAGGCGATCCCTCCCAACAGTGTGAACCTCCCATCAAGTACAGGCGAACCTTCCCCTCCGACTCACGCGCGTCGCTCATCCGGTAAGTGAAGATGGTCGTGCCGAGGCGCGGATGCCGACGAAATGAGGCACCGGTGTTGTCATTGTCCACCCGTTACAGCGAGGCACGAGTAGTCCCGATCGAGCTTCGGACCCGTGAGCGATCGGCTCCGATCATCCGTCGCTCGTTCGGCCGCCCTGCCAACCCCACGGTCTCCGTGGTCGTTCCCACCCTCAACGAAGCGCTCAACCTGCCATTCGTCTTCTCGACGTTGAACGACCTCGATCTGAAGATCGAGATCGTCGTCGTCGACGGGCGATCCAACGACGACACCGTGCGTGTCGCGACCTGCCTGCGTGAGGATGTCGTCGTCGTCCACGAGCCGCGCAAGGGCAAGGGCGCAGCCCTCCAGGCCGGCTTCGCCGCGGCCAACGGCGACATCATCGTCATGCTCGACTCGGACGGCTCGGCCGACGGTCGGGAGATCCCGGCCTTCGTCGCCGCGCTGACGGCCGGCGCCGACTTCGCCAAGGGCAGTCGGTTCGCGGTCGGCGGCGGTTCGGCGGACATCACGTGGAGCCGGCGGACCGGCAACGGGGCGCTCAACCAGCTTGTCAACCGGGTCTTCGGCGCCAAGTTCAGCGACCTCTGCTACGGCTACAACGCGTTCTGGCGGGACTGCCTGCCGTACCTCCACGTCGATTGCGACGGGTTCGAGGTGGAGACGCTGCTGACGATCCGGGCCGTCAAGTCGGGCCTGCGGATCACCGAGGTGCCGTCCTACGAGTCCAGCCGCATCCACGGCAACTCCAACCTCAATGCCACCAAGGACGGCCTCCGGGTGCTGCGCACGATCATGGCGGAATGCCGGCGGGCGCGCTACCTGAGGACGGCAGACGGGCCCGCGCGAGCCAACATCTACGTGGGCCCCTCTTCGTCATGAGGGACGGCAGCGTCGTCGACCTCGTCGCCGCGGGGTCGGTTGCGCGCGATCCGATGCCGAGGTTGTGCCTCGTCGCACCCGGCCGGCACTCGCCGGTGCTCGGCACGATGACCGAGCACGTGATCTCCGCGCTCAGCCGCGACTGGCTCGTCAGCACGGTGCAGGTGGCGATCCCGAACGATCCGTTCGACTCGACGTTGATCGGGTTGAACACCCCGTCGCTCGTGCGCGTGCCGAGCCTCGTCGACAGCTCCGCGCAGTCCTGGCTCACCCGCCGCCGCCGGCTGCACCGGTTCTTCGTGCGTGAACGCCCGGACGTCGTGATGGTCGATCTGTGGTCGCTGCGACAGGTGGAGTGGTTGGCCACCGTGGTGCGCGCGGCCGAGGCCGCGGACGCTCGAGTCGTGGTCCGCTGTTGCGGGCGGCTCGACCACTCGCTGAGCGTCGTCGAGCGAACGATGCTGCGGTGGGTCCTGCAGCGCATCGATCTGCTCGTCACCCAGGGCCACATGCCGCCCGGGTTCGCCGGCGCGGGGTGCCCCGTGCTCGCCCTTCCCGAGTGGAAGACGGAGGAGCGGCAGATGGATCCGCAGGCCGTCGAGGTCCTCGCGTTCCTGCCGAGCCAACGGTGCGACGAGGCCGAGCTCCTGCTGCGCGCGTTCGACGGCCTCAGCGACCAGCGCGCGAACGAGTTCTCCGTGGTGCTCGTGCAGCGCGCCGGGTCACAGACCGCGGAGCTGGAGCGACTCGTGCGATCGACGCATCACGCCTCGCGGATCCACCTCATGTCGGAGTGGCTCAGCGACACGCAGCTCGAGCGGCGGGTGGCGAGGACGGACGTGATCGTGCTGTTCGAGCCTTCGGCTCGTTCGCGCGGCCTCGACACGGCGAGCCACCACGGCATCCCGGTGGTGGTCATCCGCGACACCGACACGGGGCCTGGCGACGACTACAGCGGGGCCACGGTCTGCCCGCGCGATCCGGCGAGCGTGCTCGCGTCGATCGATCGGGCCAACCTGGCGCGCCGGTTCCGGTACCCCCAGCGCGAGGACTTCGTCGTCGGCGCACGTCTCCTGTCGCAGCGACTGTTCGCCCTGGCGTCCGGCGACGCGTCGATGTCGTAAGCGTGCGCAAGCCGATCGAGCTCGGGTCAACGGTGTCGTCCATCCTTGCCGCGCCGACCAGACCGGTCGTGGTGTCGCCGCTGACGATGAGATCATGCGCGATGGATGTGCCGGAGCTGTCGCTGCGCACCGAGATCCCGCAACTCGAGATCGCATCGCCGTCGCTGAACGCGCCGGAGGTGGCCGGCGAGACGCTCGTGCGCATCTGGGGCCGACCGCTCGGGTTCGTCGACCTCCCGTCGCAGCCCGAGCCCGAGCAGATCGCGCGGCTCGTCTGGGCGGACCTGTCCGCCGAGATCAACCGTGCGCTCCGTGACGGCAAGATCGCGCCGATCTCGGTGCTGACGGCTGCCGGGATCACGTGTGCCCCGCCACGCTGGAGGCTCGAGCGCGACACCGCGGCGACGAGCGGCACGCCGCTCGCGGTGATCGTCTGCACGCGCAACCGACCGTCGCTGCTCGCTCGCGCCCTGTTCTCCGTCGCGGCACTGACGTTCCACGACCTCGAGATCATCGTCGTCGACAACGATCCCGGCGACCGCACGACGCGCGAGGTGGTCAACGACTCGGCGAGCCGCTCGCCGCACCCGATGCGCTACGTCGCGGAACGTCGGCCGGGCCTGTCGTGGGCACGCAACGCCGGCCTCGCAGCAACCGATCGCGAGCTCATCGCGTTCACCGACGACGACGTGGTCGTCGATCCCGGCTGGGCGTCGGAGATCGTGCGCGTGTTCGAGGGCGCGCCGTGGGCGGGTTGCGTGACGGGCCAGATCCTCCCGTTCGAGTTCAGGTCCGACGCCAGCCGGTGGCGCGAGGCCTACGCCGGCGCGACGAAGTACGGCTTCGAGCGGCGGGTGTTCGACCGCACCACCGGCGGCGGTTCCAAGCTCTACCCGTTCAACACCGGCGAGTGCGGCTCGGGGATGAACATGGCCTTCCGCCGCGACGTGCTCCGCGAGATCGGCGGGTTCGACGTTGCGCTCGGCGCCGGCACACCTAGCCGGGGCGGCGAAGACCTCGCCGCGTTCTTCGGCGTGCTCCAGGCCGGTCACAGCCTCGTCTACGACCCTTCGGTGCTCGTGTCCCACGCGCACCGGCACACGTACGAGGACCTCGAGCTGCAGATGAGCGGCTGGGGGAGCGCGCTGACGGCGTACCTCACGCAGGTCGTCATCCGTCAGCCGCGCCTGGTCCTGCCCGTGCTGCGCCGCACCGGTCACGGCGTCGCCACCGCGGTCCTGCCCTCGTCGCGCAAGAACGGGCGCAAGCCGAAGGACTACCCGCGCTCGTTGACGTGGGCGGAGCTCAAGGCGATGCCCTCCGGACCGTGGCGATACCTCAGCGGTCGACTGCGCGCGCGCCGGCTGCTCCGCGACGTGCCGCGATGACGGTCATCGACCTGGAAGCACCGGTGATCGAGGTCACCGCCGCCCCGTCCGTGATCCGCCGCGGCAACCGCCACCCCTGGCTGGCGACGACCTGCGTGGTGCTCGGCACGCTGTGCCTGACGTTGATCGCGTGGGACCAGACGGGCACGTTCGCGGCACTGACCGTCGGCAGCACGCTGTTCTTCGGTCCCGGCCTCGCCCTGGCATCGTGGCGTCCGCAGTCGCTGGCGAAGTCCGCCTGGCTCGTCTTCCCGGTCAGCTGCGCGCTGATCCTGCTCGCCACCCGGCTGCTGCTCGCACTCGAGCTGTACCGCCCGCGCCCGATCGCGGTCGGCGTCGCGACGGCGGTCGCGGCGGTCGGCGTCGCGCGGTTGGCGTACGGCTTCAACGCGCGCACCGACCTCGATCGTCGCAACGCGCAGCTGCCGTGGCGGCGGCTGTTCGAGATCTCGGTGGACGACGTCGTCCGCTTCCGCGCGACCGGCTGGAAGGTGGCGTGCGCGGGCGCGCTGGCCGCGTGGTTCGTCGGCTGCCAGTTGACGCGGACGAGCGACCTCACGAAGCTCGGACTGCTCGGTGCGCTGTCGCCGCTGTGGTACGTCGGCCTCGCGCTCGCCGCCGTTGCGGTCGTGCTCGGCATCAGGAGCTCGACGGCCGGCAACGCCCGACCGCTCGCGGCAGCGACGATCGTCGCGCTCCTCGTCCTCCACGGCACCTCGCCGATGGTGTACGAGGCGGCCCGGTACGCGTGGACCTACAAGCACATCGGGTTCGCCGACTACTTCGCCGTGTACCACGACAACAACCGCGCCTCGGTCGACATCTACAACGCGTTCCCCGCCTACTTCTCCTCGCTCGGCGTCGTTGCCGGCACGGTGACGTCGCGTGGCCTCGTGGTCCTCGCGCGCTGGTGGCCGCTGATGATCGAGGCCAGCTGCATGCTGATCATCTGTCGGCTGTTCCGGTCGGTGAAGCGGGACCGGCGAGTCCCGTGGGCGGCTGCGCTGCTGTTCCTCACGGCGAACTGGATCGGGCAGGACTACTTCTCGCCGCAGTCGGTCAGCCTCGTGCTCGCCCTCACCATCTATGCGATCGTGTTCCGCCAGTTCGAGCGGACGAAGCGGTCCGACGAGGACGGGCCCGGACCCAGTCGTCTCTCGGCGAACGTCTGGCCGGTCGTGGCGGTCCTCGCCTGCTGGGTCGCGATCGTGGTGACCCATCCACTGACACCGTTCCTGGTGCTGCCCGGTCTCCTCGTCGGGTTCCCGCTGTTCGGGTTCCGTCCGCGCCTGCTGCCCGCCGTCATGGCGGTGATCGCGCTCGGCTACGCGTGGATGCAGCGCGGCATCGTCGAAGACCAGGGGATCGGTCGGCACCTCGGCTCGGTCGTCGAGAACGTCCAATCGCGCGGCACCACGAACGGCATCGTGCCGACCCGGGTGCCGGAGTTCGACTACTACTTCATGGCCGCGATCGCCCTGTCGATGTTGGTGCTGTTCCTCGGCGCACTCGGGGCGCGCACGTTGCTGCGCTCGACCGGCCGGCGCAGCTTCGTCGGGTGGGCGTGCCAGGCGATCAGCCCGACGCTGTTCCTCGTCGTCGAGTCGTACGGGCAGGAAGGGGTCCTGCGCGCCTTCCTCTTCTCGTTGCCGTGGCTGTGCCTGCCCGGCGCGATGTTGATCGCCCGCACCGCACCCGCGCGTCGGCGCCGCTTCGCCCGCGTCTTCCTGCCGCTGGTCGTCGGGGCCGCGGCGACCCTGTCGATCGTGGCGTTCTTCGTGCGCGACCTCCAGTTCGCCGTGGCGCCCAGCGACATCGAGGTGATCCACCAGTTCGAGGACGCGAACCCGAGCGGCGGCCTGCTGATCGGGACGGGCGTGCTCCCGGAGGAGGTCACCGCGACGTACTTCAAGCAGCAGTACGTGGTCCTCGCGAGCCCGGAGCGGCTCGTCGACGGGACGATCGACACGGCGTCGACCCTCCTCCTGATGAAGGAGCAGATCGTCGGCTACGACCGCGACGTCTACCTCGCGTTCGGGCCGACGCTGACGAACCGCTCGGTGTTCGACGGGATCTTCTCCAAGGTCGACCTCGTCGCGCTGCAGCGCGCCGTCCTGGCCGACAGCGACTGGCGGCTCGTGTTCCGCGACGGCCAGAG
>JAODBQ010000472.1 GCA_025464045.1 Ilumatobacteraceae bacterium | reverse complement strand
TGCTCATCTCTGCAACGGTCGGCTGGTTCGCCGGTCCGAACAACCAGGGCGGTGAGGTCCGCGGCTTCCCGGCGCTCGCACTCGTCGGCATCCTCGTCGGCTTCGCCTGCGCGATCGCAGTCCACTTCCGTCCGATGTGGGCGAAGGTGCTCGGGCCGCTGTACGCGCTCGGCTACGGCTTCTTCCTCGGTGTCATCTCACGGGCCTACGAGACCTACCAGCACGGCATCGTGCTCCAGGCCGTCGGTGCCACGGTTGGTGTGTTCGTGGCGATGCTGGTCCTCTACAAGACCCAGATCATCAAGGTCACCGACCGCTTCCGCCGGATCGTGATCGTCGCCACGATGGGGCTGATGGCCTTCTACTTCTTCTCGTTCGTGATCTTCCTGTTCACGGGCGGCAGCGGCGGCGGCAGCTTCCTCAACTCGACGAGCTTGTTCAGCATCGGGTTCTCGATCTTCGCCGCCGGCCTCGCGGCGATGATGCTCGCGGTCGACTTCGACTTCATCGAGAAGGGCGCCAAGGCCGGGATGCCCAAAGGCATGGAGTGGTACGGCGCGTTCGGCCTGGTGACCACGATCGTCTGGCTGTACCTCGAGCTGCTCCGGCTGCTCAGCAAGCTCCAGCGCCGCTAGACGCTCGCGTTCCCTCGCTCGCCGCGACGCCGGCACGCCTCGTGCGTGCCGGCGTCGTGCGTTGTCGGCCTTGGTGGGTCCGAGTCGCAGCCGGTGGGTCCGAGTCGCAGACGACGGTCCGAGTCGCTGGCGAGAGGTTTTGCGGCGCAGCGACTCCAGCCCGACGCAGCGACTCGGACGACGACGCAGCGACTCGGACGGGTCTGGTCGGGCGGGTGGGCTACAGCTCGGCGAGGAAGGCGAGGAGCGCGACGTTGAAGGCGTCGGGGGATTCCTGCTGGGTCCAGTGGCCGGAGCCGGCAAGGAGGGTGCCGCCGCGGAAGTCGGGGAGGGTGGCGGTCATCCGCTCGATGCCGTTGAGGTCCATCAGCCGCACCGGGTCGGCCTCGCCGCAGATGAACCCGCTCGGCATCGTCACCTGCTCGGGGCCGCGGCCCTTCATCAGCTCGTAGTTGGCGTCGAGGTTGCGGTAGTAGCTGACCGGTCCGAAGAAGCCGCTGGCGGTGAAGCCGGCGGTGTACTCGTCGAGGTCGTCCTCGGTGAGCCACGGACCCTCCGGTCCCCGGAACGGCAGCGGTGGGACGGCCGGCATCATCGTCAGGAAGCCGGTGCCGACCATCGGCGGCACCTCGGCCGTGGTGTCCCGGGCCGCGAAGCCGACGCCGCTCGCGCCGTAGAGCACGGTGGCCATCGTCGTGCGCGGATCGGCGTCGAGCTCGCGCTCGGCCGGACCGACCGGTTGGAAGTAGAGCATGTAGAAGAACCGGTCGCCGTAGAGCGCCCGGAAGAGGTCGGTCGGCGGGCCGGGCCAGGACACGAACGGCACGCTCACGCCGACCACGGCGCGGACCCGCGACGCGTGCAGACGCGCCGCGTCCCAGACGATCAACGCACCCCAGTCGTGGCCGACGAACACCGCGTCGTCCTTGCCGTAGTGATCCAGCAGCGCGGTGAGGTCGCCGCTCAGCTGCTCGATGCCGTACGCGGCGACGTCCTCGGGTGTCGACGAACGTCCGTAGCCGCGCTGGTCGGGCGCCACGACGTGGTAGCCCGAGGCGGCCAACGGCACCATCTGGTGGCGCCACGAGTAGGCCAGCTCGGGGAAGCCGTGGCACAGCAGGACCGTCGGGTCGGTCGGGTCGCCGGTCGTGTGCACGTCGAGCTCGACGCCGTTGACGGCGATCCGCTCGTGGGCGACGCCCTCGGGCCAGCCGCTCACGTGCCGACCTGCGCCCGTGCCGGCGTGCCGACGCTGATCGCCCGCTCGCTGATGGCCTGCAGCTCGCCCCACGTCAGTCCGTCGCTCGACCACAGCAGCGCGAACGACTCGTCGCCCGCATCGCTGAAGCCGTGCCGGTTGCGGAAGTTGTAGCGCCAGCGCTGCTGGTTGACGGGGATGCCGAGCCGTGCCAGCCGCCCCACGCTGTACGTCTCCCACGCCGCCATCTGGGCGAGCGTCAGCTCGCCGTCGGCCGGGGCCTCACCGAAGCCACCCTGCAGCCGATCGGTCGCCCGATAGAGCACACGACCGAGCGACGTCGCCGTGGTGTTCTCGCTCTGCCGGCGAGGCCGGCGGGTGTCCTCGAACGCGCCGCTGTCCGCGTGCACGACGATCGGCTCGTTCGCGGCCGTGGGGACGTCGACGATGATCTTGGCGAGTGGCGTGGTCTCGTCGATCTCGATGCGCACGTCGCGATCGAGACCCATCGACGCGGCCAGCTCGCGGGCGACGCGGGTGGTGAGGTCGGCATCGAACTCGACGTAGCTGAAGGTCGCTGGCGTGACCGTGATGTTCATGCGGTGCCGAGTTGGTCGGCCATCTCGGTGACCGCCTGGTCGCGCATCTTGGCCACGCTCGACTTGCGCTCGTCGAGGGCCGCGAGGCTCACCGCGGCGATGTCGGCGACCTCCGCGTCGCTGAACCCGGCGAGCTCGCGGAACCGTCGGGCCAGGCCGATCGGCGACTCCTCGCTGTCGCTGCGCGTCCCGCCGTAGCTGAACAGCTTGTCCACCACGTTCTGGAAGTCGAGGGCCTTCTTGCGCCGGTCGGGATCGTTCTCGGTGACCTTGCGCAGCCAGTCGCTGCCCATCTTCACGTGGGTGACCTCGTCGGCGAGCATCCAGTCCTCGCAGAACTCGAGGTACGGGTCGCCGGCGAGATCGCCGAAGTCCTTCATCGTCGTGAACACGTCGATCGCCAGCCCTTCGAGGGCGCGGTTGACGCCGGCCAGGCGCAGTACCGGGTCCGTGCTGCACGCGGCCTCGAACAGCACGGTGTTCTCGGCGAACTGGCCGATCTCCGTGCCCATCCAGTCGCTCAGCTTGACGCTGATCTCGACGTGCCTGGCCTCGTCCCACGCCTGGCGGGCCATGTCCAGCTTCAGTGCGAACGGCACGGTGTTGCCGGTGGTGGGATCGCTGTCGGCCCCCGACGGACCGGTGCCGGGCACGTTGCTGACGGCGAAGTCGTGGCAGGTGCGACCGGCGCCCTCGAGCGCCTGGATCTCGCCGACGAAGATGCCGTGCATCAGCGCACGAGCCGCATCGGTGGCGTCGCGCCGCGACGGCACGAGACGGTTGTTGTTGCCGCGGCTCTTCCTCGTCGTGGTCGCGCTGTCGCCGGCCAGCGTGCGGGGATCCGCCATGCGCTCGCGCATGTTCACCTTGCTGAAGCGCTCGTCGCGCGCCAGCTCCTCGACGGGGAAGTACGTACGCATCAGTGGCCTCCGTTGCGGTTGGTCGCGCCGGCCGTGGCGGACGCACTGGTCGTGGGGTTCATCCCGATCGAACCCGGTCCGGCGATGCCGCCGGCCTGCAGCATCAGCTTCTGCAACCGCGCCTGGTGGGCGGTGGCACGATCGACCTCCTCGGGCGTCTCGATCAGCGACTGCAGCAGCATCTCGCCCTCGCGCCAGTCGTCGTGCTCGTCTTGGAGGATGAACTGCAGCGAGCGGATGGTCGGCGCGTCGGTGATCTGGCTCGTGTTGTTCTTGTGGAACGTGTACGCGGCGACGAAGTGCGGGATGAACACCCGGTACACGCCGACCAGCTTCTCGATCGTCAGCTCCGGGGCCTCGGGCTCGGTCATCGCCTCGACGAACTGCACCATCGCGTCGTTGGCCGGCTCGGTCAGCCGATCGGGGTTCATCTCGCGCAGCTCGGGGAGCCGCTTGTGCCACAGCTCGGCGTGCCACGCGTGCTTGTAGCAGTGCGTGCCGAGGCGCATCTTCACGTCCAGCTCCGGCACGGTGGCGACCCATCCGCCGAGCGCCTCGAACAGCTTCATCTCGGCCCACGTGTAGTTGCCGATCCGGCGCGCCGATTCCTCGACATCGAACAGGCCCGGCAGCTCACGCCGGTCCCATGGCGCGATCGGCGCCCTCGGCTTGTACGGATCGGCCACGTGAACCCCCAGGTAGATGTGACAGCTGCGCGCCCACCCTAGTCGGGCCGGCGCGCATCTTGACCCGCGGGTCAGCCAGCCAGGGCGCGTCGCTGCCAGGCGTGTTCCGCCTCACCGAGCGGGCTCGCCGGTGGTCCGCCGACGCGGTACTCGAGCAGCATCCCCCGCCACGGGCCGGTGACCTCGAGCTTGCCGAGGATCGCGCTGACGCCCCACACGACACGGTCGAGGATGACGAAGCTGGCCGGCATGTTCAGCCGGTTGATGACGTCGGCGAACGGACCCTTCACGTCGATGATCCGCTGCATCGCGTCGCGCACGAAGGTCCGGGTGAACGTGAACTCGTCGCTCAGGTACGGCTGGTACGGCGCGCTGACGTAGTCGTACACCTGCTGGGGTGCCAAGCCGTGCCCGGGGTGCAGGAACCCGACGGACTCCATCGCCGCGACGAGCCGCTCCGGGTCGCGATGCACGACGATCGCGTCGAGGCTCGGCTCCAACTGCTGCCACTCGCCACCCGTCCACCGCTTGACCAACCCGAAGTCGAGGAACGTGACGTCACCGTCCCGGCTGAACCGGTAGTTGCCCGGGTGTGGATCACCGTTGAACGCGCCGAGGTGGTGCACCGAGGCCTGGGCGAACCGCCAGATCGACTCGCCGGCCCGCCGTCGCGCCGGGGCGGCTGCGGTGGCCATGAACTCGGCGAAACCGATCCCCTCGACCCACTCCGTCGTGAGCACGCGGCGGGTGCTCGTGGCCGGGACCACCGCCGGGATGTGGACGAACGGATGACCGTCGTAGTGCGCGGCGAACGCCGTCTGGTTGGCGGCCTCGATGGTGTAGTCCAACTCGTCGCGCATCCGCGTGCGCAGCTCGTCGACCAATGCCTTCGCGTCCAGGCCCTTCAACGCGAACGCGGTGAACAAGCGGTACAGCGCCTGCGCGTTGGCGAGGTCGCTCTCGATCGCCGCGCCGACGCCGGGGTACTGCACCTTCACCGCCACGTCGCGCCCGTCGCGGCTCACCGCGCGGTGCACCTGGCCGACGCTCGCGGCCGCCACCGGGACCGCGTCCCAGTCGAGGAATGCCCGCTGCGGCGGCTTGCCGAGCTCCTCCGCCACCACCTGCGCGGCGGTCTCGGGGGCCATCGGCGGCGCGTCGGATTGCAGCGAGGCGAGCGACCGCTGTGCCTCCTCCGGCAAGGCTTCGACGATGAAGCTCAGCAGCTGGCCGAACTTCATCAGCGCGCCCTTCATCTGGCCGAGCTCGCGAGCAACGTCGTCGCTGCTGCGGATCGTGAACTGCTGGGCCAGTGCGGCGCGTCGCTCGTCGCCGCGCGTCACCGACGTGCGTGCGCGGTGGCCGAGGTAGCGCACGCCGTTGCGCAGGGTCAGCCGCCAGACCCGGCCCGATCGGCGCAGTCGCAACGTCGCCTGGCGCAGCCGCGCACGGTCCAGCCGGTGACGACGACGCCGGTGGCGTGGCGGCGCGACGCGGCTCACGCCACGGCGGACCGGCGCGCCGTCGGATGCGCCGCCAGCAGCTCGACCGAGAGCTCCCCGCCGGACACCTCGTCGGTCCAGTACGTACCGGCGTCCAACCGGGTGAGCGCGACCTCCACGTCGGCCAACTCCCGCTCGATCAGGTCGAGGTCGAGCGGTGGGGTGGGCGGGGCAGCCGGGTCATCCCGCGTCTCGTCGGTTTCCACGCCGCGATGGTACTGACCTGCGCACGTGCGCGTGGCCTACGGTCGCGGCGTGGCGCAGGTGCGGTTGGAGCGGATCACCAAGACCTTCGGCAGCGCCGGTGCAGCGGTGCGCGCCGTCGACGGGGTGTCGCTCGACGTGGCCGACCACGAGTTCATGATCCTGCTCGGCCCGTCCGGCTGCGGCAAGAGCACGCTGCTGCGGATGATCGCCGGCCTGGAGGATCCCACCGAAGGCGACATCTTCATCGGCGACCGGCGGGTCAACGACGTGGCCCCCAAGGAGCGCGACGTCGCGATGGTCTTCCAGAGCTACGCGCTGTATCCACACAAGACTGTGCGGGCGAACATCGAGTTCCCGCTGAAGGTGCGCGGCGTGCCGCGCGACCAGCGGTCGGTCGAGGCCAAGCAGGCGGCCGACGTGCTCGGGCTCGGTGAGCTGATGGATCGCAAGCCCGGCCAGCTCAGCGGTGGTCAGCGCCAGCGCGTCGCGCTCGCGCGGGCGATCGTGCGCCGCCCGGCCGTGTTCTGCATGGACGAGCCGCTGTCGAACCTCGACGCCAAGCTGCGGGGCGAGACGCGCGCCGAGCTCGTCGACCTGCACCGCCGGCTGGAGAGCACCTTCGTCTTCGTCACCCACGACCAGGTCGAGGCGATGACGATGGGCTCGCGCATCGCGGTCATGAACGCCGGTCGGCTGCAGCAGGTCGGCTCGCCGCACGAGGTCTACGAGCACCCCGCAACGTCGTTCGTCGCCCAGTTCATCGGCACGCCGCCGATGAACCTCCTGCCGCCAGGCGTGCTCGACCGGCCCGACGTGGTGATCGGCATCCGACCCGAGCACGTGGTGATGACCCCGACCGGCGCGCACCTCGCGAACGTCCGCCTCGTCGAGCAACTCGGCCACGAGACACTGGTGACGTGCGAGCTCGTCGGCGGCGTGGCCGGCGGTTCGCGGATGATCGTCCGCCTCGGGGCGGAGCAGGTGCCGCCGACGATCGGCCAGGACGTGCTGCTCGACCTGCCCGCGGCCCATCGACATCGCTTCGACGCCGCCACCGGGGAACGACTGCCATGAGGCGCAAGCTGCGCGACGTGCCCGCGGCGTTGCTGATGCTCGCGCCCTCGCTGGCGATCCTCGTGATCTTCGTCTTCTATCCCCTCGGTCGTGCCGTGTGGCTCGGGCACCAGAGCTGCGACGCCACCGGCAAGCGCTGCCACACCGTCGGCTGGCACCAGTACATCGACGTGTTCAAGAGCAAGGAGTTCCAGAACGCGCTGGGCAACACGTTCACGCTTGCGTTGCTCACCGTGCCGGCCGGGGTGATCCTCGGCATTGCTCTCGCCGTGCTCGCCGACAAGCACCTGCGCGGCATCGGCATCTTCCGCACGATCTTCTCGTCGACCGTGGCCACGAGCGTCGCCGTCGCCTCGTTGATCTGGTTCGTGCTGCTCCAGCCGCAGGTCGGCGTGCTACCCGACCTGCTGCACAACATCTTCCCGGTCCTCAAGGACCCGGGCCTGCTCCGCGACGGCAGCACCGCGCTCCCGGCCGTGGCGATCAGCATGACCTGGGCGGGCCTCGGGTTCACGTTCATCATCGTCACCGCGGCGCTGCAGAGCGTGCCGCGCGAGCTCTACGAGAGCGCCTACGTCGACGGCGCCGGGAGCTGGCGGCGGTTCACCAACGTCACCCTGCCGATGCTCTCGCCGACCATCCTGTTCGTCGTCGTCGTCACCACCACCCGAGCCTTCCAGGCGTACGGCGAGATCGACCTGCTCACCCAGGGCGGCCCGAACAACGCCGGCCGCCCGACCGAGACGATCACCTACCTCGTCTACGGCAAGACGTCGCTGATCAAGAACAACATCGGCCTCAAGTCCGCGTCGGCGGTGCTGCTCTTCGTGATCCTGCTGCTGCTCGCGTTCGTGCAGTTCCGCAGCCTGGAGAAGCGGGTGCACTATGGCAGTTGAGCTCGGCGCACGGCCTCCACGCGAGCGGCGCCCGAAGGCGGTCGTGCCGGCGATCGAACGGGTCGGCGGTTGGCGCAAGTTCGGCCGTTACGTGCTGCTCGCGTTCGTCGCGTTCATCGTGCTGGCCCCGATCTACGCGGTGCTGATGCAGGCGCTGAAGTCTGGACCAGACGCGATCGACCATCCGCGGTCGCTGCTGCCCACGGACCTCACGCTCGACACCATCCGCAAGGCCTGGCGGATCGGCGACCTCGGCCGGCTCCTGGCCAACAGCCTGATCATGTCCGTGCTCGTGACGGCCGGTGTCGTGCTCACCTCGCTGCTGTCGGCCTACGCGTTCGCGTTCCTCGACTTCCCCGGACGCCGGACGCTGTTCGCCCTGTTCCTCGCGACGCTGCTCGTGCCCACCGAGGTCACCGTCGTCGTCAACCAGCGCACGATCGATTCGTTCGGTTGGCGCAACTCCTTCGAGGGGCTGGTGATCCCGTTGCTCGCCACCGGGTTGGGGACGTTCCTCATCCGCCAGGTGTTCCTCACCATCCCGACGGAGCTGCGCGAGGCCGGTGCGCTCGACGGGCTCGGGCACATGCGTTTCCTGTGGGAGGTGGCCGCGCCGCTCAGCCGTCCTACGCTCGGAGCACTCGGGCTGCTGACCTTCCTGGGCACCTGGAACCAGTACCTGTGGCCCCAGGCCATCATCACCGACAACGCTCATCGGACGATCCAGATCGGACTCAACGCCTTGACCTCCGCCGACCTCGACAACTTCAACCTCGTCACCGC
>JAODBQ010000467.1 GCA_025464045.1 Ilumatobacteraceae bacterium | reverse complement strand
GATCTTCGATCTCGACCGGACGCTGATCGCCGGACCGTCCGCCACGGTGTTCGCCAACAGCCTGCGCGCCGCCGGGATCAACCAACGCCGCGTGCCCGGCTCCGAAGCGGTCGCGGCTTCGTACCAGGCCCTCGGCGAGACGATGCTCACGGCGGCCGCCGCCCGGCTCGCGGCCCGTGCGACATCGGGTTGGTCCGTCGAGCTCGTGCGCGCCGCGGCAGAGGCCGCGGCCGACGAGCTGATGACGATCGTCCAGCCCTACGCCCCTGGCGTGATCGCCGAGCACCGTCAGGCAGGTCGGGTGCTGGTGATGGCCACCACCAGCCCGGCAGCGCTGGTGACGCCGTTCGCCGAGCGGTTGGGGATGGATGCCGTCGTCGCCACCCGCTGGTCGACGCGCGGCGGCGACTACACGGGCGAGCTCGACGGCGACATCGTGTGGGGTCGCGGCAAGCTCGACGCCGTGCGCGCGTGGGCCGCCGACGAGCAGATCGACCTCGCCAGCTCGTGGGCCTACAGCGACAGCTACTACGACGCCCCGTTGCTCGCCGCAGTCGGGAACCCCGTGGCGGTGAACCCCGACCTGCGGCTGAGCGGCCTGGCGCGGTTGAAGGGCTGGCCGGTGCGCCACCTCGACCTCCCCGAGGGCGTCCCGAAGCTCGCCGGACGCGAGCTGCAGGACTGGACCCGCTTCCTGCAGCGCCCCGAGCTGCTCGCCAACGTCCGCCTCGACATCGCCGGTGTCGAGCGGATCCCGCGCAACGGCGCAGTGATCGCAGTCTTCAACCACCGCAGCTACTTCGACGCCACCGTGGTCGGCGCGGTGCTCGGCATGACCGGGCGGTCGTTCCGCTTCCTCGGCAAGAAGGAGGTCTTCGACGCGCCGTTGATCGGCATGTTCTCGCGCATGGCGGGAGGCATCCGGGTCAACCGCTCGACCGGTTCCAACGAGCCGCTCGACCAGGCGGTGAAGGTCCTCCAGGCGGGCGAGGCGATCGCGCTCGCGCCCGAGGGCACGATCCCGCGGGGTCCGGCGTTCTTCGCCACCGAGCTGCAGGGCCGTTGGGGTGCCGCCCGGCTGGCCGCGGCGACGGGCGCGCCCGTCCTGCCGGTCGGCCTGTGGGGCACCGAGAAGGTCTGGCCGCGCAACGCCCGCCTGCCCCGGCTGAGCCTCACCGACCGCCCGGAGATCCGGGTCCGTGTCGGCGACCCGGTGCCGCTCAAGCGCCGCAGCTTCGACGCCGACACGAAGCGGATCATGCAGGCGCTCGTCGACCTGCTCCCCGACGAGGCACGCGTCGCACACACGCCCACGGACGCGGAGCTCGCGGCGACGTACCCACCCGGTTACCGCGGCGACCCGCGGCGCGAGGCCGTGCGCCGTCCGGGCACCGATACCTGACGACGAGCAACCCTCGTCGAACGACGCGCGGATGCGCAGGAGAAGAGGAGATCACGATGGCTGATGAGCAACGTGAGCGGCCGGTGCGCGAGCAACGCTTCGAACGCCGGATGAGCGATTCCGAGGCCTTGATGTGGAACGTCGAGAAGGACCCGTGGCTCAACCCGAGCGGCGGATCGCTGATCATCCTCGATCGACCGCCCGACATCGTCCACTTCCGCAAGCAGCTGGCGGCCGCCGTCGCCGAGGTGCCGCGGCTGCGCGAGCACGTCGTCGGCGGCCTCGGCAGGTTCAGCCCGCCGGTGTGGCGGCCCGACCGGGAGTTCGACATCGACCACCACATCCGCCAGGTGGCCCTGCCGGCGCCGGGCTCGATGCGCCAGCTGCTCGACATGGTCGCCCAGATCTACCAGGACCCCTACGACCGCACCCGCCCACTGTGGATGTACTACGTGATCGAGGGTCTCGAGGGCGGCCGGGCCGGCATGGTGTGGAAGATCCACCACGCGGTCGCCGACGGCACGGGCGCGGCGCGGCTCTCCGAAGCGTTCATCCAGCTGTCGCGCGAGGCGCCCGAGCCGCCGGCCGTGGATCTCGACGCGATCATCGCTGCCGCGGTCATCGACGACGCCGAGTCCAACGGCAGCCCGACCGTGCTCGAGACGCTGGTGGGCACGGCAACGCACCTGGCGCGGCGTCAGGCCGGCATCGCCCGCCGGCTGGCGGGCGAGATGGCGATGCTCGGCGCCGATCCGTTGCGCGCCAGGGATGCCGTGAGCAACGTCGCCCGCACGATCGGTCAGCTGCGCAGCCAGCTCGGCGGTGGTGGCGATCCTGCTCCGGCCGCCGGTACGGCTCCGGCGGGGGAGGGTGACCCGGCCGTGCTCCCCGGCGGTTCACCGCTGTGGCGAGCGCGGTCGCGTCATCGCTACCTCGACGTGTTGTCGTTCCCCCTCGACCAAGCGCTGGCGTCTGCGAAGGGCCTCGGCGGTTCGCTCAACGATTGGTTCCTCACCGGCGTGGTCAACGGCGCAGTCGCGTACCACGAGGAGCGCGGCGTGCCGCTGCGCACGCTGAACACGAGCTTCGTGGTGAGCACGCGTGCGGACAAGGCGATCGGCGGCAACTCGTTCACTCCCAGCCGGTTCAGTGCACCGGCCGGTCCGATGGAGCCCGAGCAGCGCTTCAAGGTGCTCAGCGAGGCGATGGCCGAGAAGCGCGCCCAGGTGTCGGGTGGCGGGCTGATGTCCGGCCTCGCGGGTGTCGCCAACCTGCTGCCGACCTCGCTCGTCACCAGCGTCGCCCGCTCACAGGCGTCGAAGATGGACTTCGCCACCTCCAACCTGCGCGGCGCGAAGCGGCGGTTCTACATCTCCGGCGCGCGCGTCGAGGAGAGCTTCGCGTTCGGTCCGCTCGCGGGCACCGCGTTCAACCTCACCGCGATGTCGTACACGAGCCTGTTCGAGATGGGCCTGTTCATGGACCCGGTGGCCATCGAGGATCCCGCGGGACTGCGCGACCACCTCGAAGCCGCCTACCAGGAGCTGATCGACATCGGCACCGCGTGACCGATCGGGCGCCGCGGGCCCGCCGCGCGCGAAGCTGCCGACGGACATGGAGACCCTCGCCCAGACGATCGCGGCACTCGACGAGTTCCTGGCCGGGCGCTTGCCCGAGGCGTGGTCGGCCGCGGTCGCCAGCGGTGAGCCGGGCGCGGTCGAGCGGGTGCGCGTCGAGCTCGACGCCGCCGACTTCGTCCGTGAGCTGGGCGAGGCCGGCTGGGTGATGCCGCACTGGGCCGTCGAGCACGGCGGCCGAGGCCTCGCGACCGAGGCGGCGCGGGCGGTGATGGACCGGCTCGCCGACTGGGGCGTGCCGCGTCTGCCCACCGGCTCCGGGACGCAGCTCGCTGCGCCGGCGATCCTCGAGTGGGCCGGCGACGACACCAAGCGGCGGTTCCTCCCGCGGATCGCGTCGGGCGAGGAGCGTTGGTGCCAGCTGTTCTCCGAGCCCGGTGCGGGATCGGACCTCGCCTCGCTGGCCACGACCGCCGAGCGCGACGGCGACGAGTGGATCGTCAACGGCCAGAAGGTGTGGACCACCCTCGCCCAGGACGCCGAGTTCGGGATGCTCCTCGCGCGCACGGATGCGGACGTCGTCAAGCACCGCGGCATCACCTACTTCGGCGTCGACATGAACAGCCCTGGCGTCGAGATCCGCCCGCTCGTCAACATCGCCGGCGAGCACGAGTTCAACGAGGTGTTCCTCACCGACGTGCGCATCCCCGACCTCTACCGGATCAGCCCGATCGGCGAGGGCTGGTCCGCCGCACAGACGACGTTGAGCGCCGAGCGGTTCACGCTGTCGGGGACCCGCCAACGGCGCACGAGGTCCGACAACGGCATCCTCGGCGGCAAGACGCTCGACGAGGTGATCGCGCTCGCGCGGGCGCACGGGGCCGACGCCGATCCGGTCATCCGCGCCAGGATCGCCGCGCTCTGGACCCGTCAGCAGGTCCTGCGCTGGACGATCGCACGCACCCGTTCCGGCGGCGCTGCCGGCTCGATCACCAAGGTCCTCAAGGCCGAGACGAACCAGGCCGTGCAAGAGTTG
>JAODBQ010000451.1 GCA_025464045.1 Ilumatobacteraceae bacterium | reverse complement strand
ACTTCGTCGCCATCCTGGCGTCGGTGCGCCAGTCCGGGTCGTAGAACGCGTCGGCGTCCCAGCGGTCGGGCGGGATCTCGGTGACCGCGTCGCGACCTTCGACGAGCAGGTCCCAGAAGGACTCGGGATCGACCACGCCGCCGGGCAGTCGACAGCCGACACCGACGACGGCGATCGGGTGCGACAGCTGGGTGGCCGTCGCGGCCGCGGCCGTTGCCTCCGCCTGCTCGAGGCGCTCCTGAAGCTGAGCCGCGAGCAGCACCAGCCGCTGCTGCGGCAGGTCCTTGATCCGCTGGACGAATTCGTTCGCCATCAGTCGCCCAACAGCCTGGCCACGTCGTCGTCCGACAGCATCTCGATCGACGCGAGCAGATCGTCGGCGGCATCGACCCCGGCAGCGGGTTCAGGGACGACGGGCGCAGGTTCGTCGGCAGCCTGCGGACCGTGGTCCACCGACGGACCCACCAGCACGGCAAGGTAGGTGGCCAGTGCCTCGACCGTCGGATGGTCGAAGACCAGCGTTGCCGGGAGGTCCGTCCCGAGGCCGATGCCGAGCATGTTGCGCAGCTCGACCGCCATCAGCGAGTCGAGGCCGAGCTCGTGCAGCGGACCGCGTTCGTCGATGTTCTCCGCTGACGGGAGGCCGAGCACCACCGCCACGTGCGCGCCGACGAAGTCGAGCAGGAGCTGTCGCTGCTGGCCCGCGGGGGCAGCGAGCAACTGCTCACGGAGGACCGGCGTCGCCGGTGCTGCGGACGGCGCCGCAGTTCGGCCGGCAGGGGTCGCGCGGGCGCTCTCGCGGGCGAGCTCGCTGAGCAGCGCCGGTCGCGTTCCACCTGCGAACTGGCGGAGGAAGGCCGGCCAGTCGATCGGGATCACCGCCACCTGCGGTCGTCCCTGCTCCATCAGCGCGCCGAGAGCGGCGAGGCCCTGTGCCGGGGTCATCACGCCGGCCCCCGTGGCGTCGAGTCGCTCGCGCACGCCATGCGTCTCGACGGACCCGACATCGGACCAACCGCCCCAGTTGATGCTCAACCCGCTGAGGCCGTGCGCCCGCCGGGACGCGGCGAGTGCATCGAGGAAGCTGTTGGCGGCAGCGTGGTTCGCCTGCCCCCGCGACCCGAGCAGCGAGGCCGCCGAGGAGAACATCACGAAGTGATCGAGGTCGAGCCCGAGCGTCAGCTGGTGCAGGTTCCAACTCCCTTCGACCTTCGGCATCAGCACGGTGGCGAAGCGGCCCCAGTCCTGGCGGGTGAGCGCGCCGTCGTCGAGCACGCCCGCGGAGTGGAACACCCCGCGCACCGCGGGCAGCTGTGCCGCGATCGCCACCAAGGCACCTGCGACCTGCCCGCGATCGCTGACGTCGACCCGTTGGGTGACGACGGCGGCGCCGCGCTCGGTCATCCGGGCGATCGCCGCCTCGGCGTTCGCATCCGGTGCGCGGCGGGCCATGAGCGCGATGTGCCGGGCACCTCGCTCGACGAGCCACTCCGCCACCGCCAGGCCGATGCCCGAGAGGCCGCCGGTGACCACATAGGTGGCATCGTCGCGGATGGCCGTCGGTCCCGCAGGCGAATCGGACTCGGCCTCCGGCGAGAGCAGCACCACCTTGCCGACGTGGCGGGCCTGGGCCATGAAGCGGAACGCCGCCGGCGCGTCGGCGAACGCGAACGTCTGCACCGGGAGCGGCTCCAGCTCACCGGCCGCGAACGCGTCCACCATCTCGCGCAGCACTGGGCGCACGAGGTGCGGCCGCTGCTCGAGGTCCTCCGCGAGCGCGATCGTGTCGTAGGTGATCCCCGGCCGCTGCGCCGCGACCTGCTCGGCGCTGAGGACCTCCCGCTTGCCGAGCTCGACGAACCGCCCACCGGGAGCGAGCACGTCCAGCCCCGCGGCCACGAGCTCGCCGGTGAGCGAGTTGAGGACCACGTCGACACCGCGGTCGTCCGTCGCCGCGAGGACGCCGGCGACGAAGTCGGTGCTGCGCGAGCTCAGCACGGTGTCGACGCCGAGCGCGGCGAGGAACGCCCGCTTGTGCGCGCTACCGGCGGTGACCAAGGGGCGGGCACCGATCCGCCGGGCCATCTGCAACGCGGCGAGCCCGACGCCGCCCGCGCCGGCGTGGATCAGCACCGACTCGCCCGCGACCAGCCGTCCGGCGCCGTGCAGCGCGCGGTGCGCGGTGAGGAACGCGAGCGGGATCGTCGCCGCCTGCTCGAAGCTCAGCCGCTGCGGCTTCGGTGCCACGAGGTGAGCAGACGTCGTCACGAACGTGCCGAAGGAGCCGGGGGCGACGGCGAGCACGGCATCGCCAACCGCGACGTCGTCGACGCCGTCGCCGACCGCCACCACGACGCCGGCACACTCGCTGCCGGCAGGCTGCTGGTCATCGCGCATCGCCAGCGCGTTCATCACGTCGCGGAAGTTGAGACCTGCGGCGTGGACGCGGATCTCGACCTCACCGGGGCCGGGCGCACGTCGGACGGCCGGCGCGAAGGCCATGCCGTCGAGCACGCCACTCGCCGCCAGCTGCAGGCGCACGACGGGCACGGGAACGCTGTCGGCCGCCGCGGCGGCGCGGGTGAGACGTGCGACGTACCGAGTGCCGGAGCGCAACGCCACCTGGCTCTCGTCCCGGTTCGCCGTGAGCTCGGCGAACAGTTCGGACGGCGCGTCGGCCGAGGCCGACGGGTCCAGATCGATGCACGTGCACCCGAGCTCCGGGTGCTCGAGGGCGATGACACGGCCGAGGCCCCACAGCGGCGCCTGCGCCGGATCGGCGTCCGCGCCCGCCAGCGACTGCGCACCGCGCGTGACGAGGAACAGTCGCGGTGACGTACCCGTGAGGAGCGACTGCGCCACGGCCAGCGCGCTGCCGGTTCGCTGCTGCTGCCCGTCGAGGAGCGAGCCCGTCGCGTGGTCCAGGCTCCACAGGTGGACGACGCCGTCCCACCCACCGGGCGCATCGGTCACGAGCCGGCCGAGGTCGTCGGCTCGGGTGGGATCGACCTCCCACCGGCGTGGCTCGAGGGTCCGTGCCGCGCTCCCCGGTGGGCCCATGGTCACCGTCGTCGCCGTGCCGCCGGCCGCGTCGATCAGCGCGGCCAGGCCCCGCCCGACGCCACCGCTGTCGGCGAGGATCAGCCACGACCTCCGCCCCGCCGGCAGTCCCGGCGACATCGGCGTGCGCGCGACGAGCACCGTCTGCAACGCGAGATCGACGTCGGGATCGAGGCCTGGCTCGACGTGCGCGCCCGGCGCCGTCGGACGGGCGAGCGCCGGGGCGGCGCGGACGTCGCCGAACCCGGCAGCGCCGAGGAACGCGACCCACCCGGCGCGATCGAGGAGGAGCGAGTCCGGCCGGAGGTCGACGTCGGTGAACTTCCACCATCCGGGCGTGAGCCCGAAGGAGATGTCGATGTACCGGTGCGGGGTGGTCATCTCCAGCAGCACGAGGGCGCCGCCAGGCGCGAGCAGGTCGGCGACGTGGGCGAAGGTGTGGCGGAGGTCCGTGGTGGCGTGCAGCACGTTCGCTGCCACCACGACGTCGTACGCGTGCGCGGCGAATCCTTGGTGCTGCGGATCCGCCTCGATGTCGAGCGTGCGGAACTCGTCGTATGGAGTGTCGGGCGAGTACCGCTCCGCGGCGCGGGCGACGAACAGCGGCGAGATGTCGGTGAACGTGTACTCGCTGCGGTCTGCCGAGAGACGCGGCAGGACGTGGGCCGTGGTCCCGCCGGTTCCGCCTCCGATCTCGAGCACCCGCAGTCGCCGCCCCGCGGGAAGTGCGGCCGCGGCCGCGGCGACCGTGAGACCGACGAGGCCGTTGTAGTAGCGCGCGAACGGGGACTCGCGGTACATCGCCTCTGCCGCCTCGGAGGAGCCACCTGGGAAGAGGAGCTGCAGCGGATCGGCGCGGGCCTGCAACGCCGCCGCCAGACCCTCGCCGCACCGCTTGACGATGGCCAGCTCGCCATGCCCGTCCGGATGGCGCTCGGCGAGCTGCTCCCAGCGCGCCGCGACCGCGGACGGCTCCGGAGGCGGAGCGGCCACCGACCAGCCACCGGGTTCCCGCCGCAGCAGGCCGTCGGCCGCGGTGCTCGCCAAGAGCCGCTCGACGAGCCGGCGATGCGCGGGCACCACGGGCAGGTCGCCACTCGTGAAGTGCTCGCCGACCGCGAGGGGCACGCCCAGCTCGCCGAGGGCGAGCACGACGTACTGACCGCTGAGCTCGTCCAGCGCGTCGACCAGCCGCTGGTGTGCCCCGAGGTCGAGCTCGTCGGCCAGACGATCGCTCACGGCGTGCGCGGCGCCGAGCAGCTCGACGTCGCCGGGCAGACCGCTCGGCGCACCGTCGGCGTCGACGCGGTCCGTCACCGGACGCCAGGCGAGTGCGTAGAGCGAGTCGGCCAACGTCGCCGCGCCGAGGCCGGCGAACGCATCGCGGCTGATCCGCTTCATGGCCAGCCCGTGCACGGCGAGCACCAGCCGGCCCTCCGCGTCGTAGACCGCGATGTCCCCTGTCCGGGTCGACGCACCGGGTGTCGGCGTGCGCACCGATGCCCGTGCGAACGCGCGCGTGCCGGGCGTGCGCACGACGTCGAGACGTTCGATCGCGATGGGGAGGTAGACGTCGTCGTCGTCGGCGGACAGCCACACGAGCGACTGCAAGCAGCCGTCGAGCAGCGCCGGGTGAACCTCGTAGTCCGCAGGGGAGCCCGAGGGCCGGGCGTTGAGCCGCACGTCGACGAGGACCTCGGTCGCGCCGAGCCACACCTGCGACACGCCGCGCAGGCTCGGACCGAAGTCGAGCCCGCGGTCGCGCAGCCGGTCGTAGTGCTCGTCGCCGCTCATCGCCTCGGCGCAGCGCGCCCGGACCGCGTCCAGGTCGACGGGATCCTCGAAGCCGGAGGAACCCGACGGCGGAGCAACCTCGAGCCGGCCGCGTGCGTGCATCAGCCACGCGTCGTCGGGCGCTCCCTGGCTGAGGATCTCGAACGTGGCGCCTCCGGCGTCGGCGTCGTCGTCGTTCGGCACGAGGATCGTCTGCACCGTGCGCGCCTCGTTCTCGGCGAACACGAGCGCCGACAGGATCTCGACGCGCTCCAGCGACACGCGGCGACCAGTGAGCGCGCGACCAGCGGCGAGCGCGACCTCGAGGAAGCCCGTGGCCGGGAGGATCGCCGTGCCGTGCACGCGATGGTCGTCGACGAAGTCGAGGGAGTGCTGCGTCAGCTCCTGCTCGAACTGCGCCGGGCGCAACGGCGAGCGCACGCGCCGCCCGAGCAGTGGATGGGCGCCGGTGGTCGAGCGGGCACGGCCGGGACCGGGCGCCACCCAGTGCCGCTGTCGCTCGAACGCGTACGTCGGCAGCGACAGCCGACGATGAGGGTAGGGGCGGCCGAAACCGGCCCAGTCGACCCGGCCGCCGTGGACGTAGAAGCGGCCGAGGCTGTCGAGCAGCTGCGCCCACTCGTCACGACCCTTGCGCAGCGACGGCAGCCACAGGCCGCCCGATTCGGGAACCGCCGTCTGGGCCATGGCGAGCAGCGTCGGGTGGGGTCCGATCTCGATGAACACGTCGCAGCCGAGCTGCACGAGCTGGGCCATCCCCTGGCGGAAGTGAACGGCCTCGCGAGCGTGGCGGCGCCAGTACCCGGGCGTGGCGATCTCCGGACCGGCAACCTCACCGGTGAGATCGGAGATGAGGCGGACACGCGGCTGGCGCAGCTCGATGGCGCCCACGGCCGTCTCGAGGTCGTCGAGCATCGGATCGAGCAGCGCCGAGTGGAACGCATGCGAGACGTTCAGCCGCTGGGCGCGCGTCCCCGCGGCAGCGAACTGCTCGACCAGCGCGTCGACGGCGGACGCGGGGCCGGCGACGACCGTGTTCGCCGGACCGTTGTACGCGGCGACGCTGACCGCACCGCCGAGCGCGGCGACGGCACCGTCGACGACATCTGCCGCGGCGAAGACCGTGGCCATCGCCCCGCCGGTCGGGAGGGCCTGCATCAGCCGGCCGCGAGCGGCGACCAGGGTCAGGCCGTGCTCCAAGGTCATCACGCCGGCCACGATCGCCGCCGTGTACTCCCCGACGCTGTGGCCGAGCAGTGCGCTCGGCGTGATCCCCCAGCTGCGCCACAGCTCGACGAGCGCGAACTCGATCGCCACGAGCGCAGGTTGCGTGCAACCGGTCTGGTCGAGCAGCCCGGCGAGCACCGAGCCCTCCTCCGCGAAGAGCACGTCGAGCAACGGATGTTCGAGCCGGCCGGCGAGGATCCCGGCACAGCGGTCGAGCGCGTCCCGGAACACCGCCTGGGTGCGGTACAGCTCAGCACCCATCCCGAGCCGTTGCGCGCCCTGCCCGGTGAACAGGAACGCGACCTTGGGCGGGTCGGTGCGATGGACCGCGCCGTGCAGCACCGCGGGGGATGTGTCACCGCACGCGAAGCCGTCGAGCAACGCGGCGGCATCCGCTGGATCGCCGGCCACGACGGCGACTCGGTGGGCGAAGTGGTTGCGCCCCGTGGCCAAGGTGTGGGCCACGTCGGCGAGCGACGACGCGCCGTCGTGCAGCCGAGCCGCATGTCGGTCGGCGAGCAGGCGCAGCGGTGCGTCGGCGCGTGCCGACAGCGGAACGAGCTGCAGCGGCCGGTCGTCGATGCGCGGGGGTTCGACGACGGTGGCGGGCCCAGGCGCTTCCTCCAGCACGAGGTGCACGTTCGTGCCACTGAAGCCGAACGAGCTGAGGCCGGCGAACCTCCGCCCGCTCGTCGCCGGCCACGGTCGGTGCTCGGTCGGCACCTCGATCGGGATCTCGTCCCATGCGATGTGCGGGCTCGGCGTCTCGAAGTGCAGGCTCGCGGGGATCTCGCCGTGCTGCAGCACGAGGACGGCCTTGAGCAGCCCGGCCACACCGGCCGCCGCCTCGAGATGCCCGACGTTGGTCTTCATCGACCCGACCAGCAGCGGGTCGTCCGCGTCGCGCGTCGCGCCGTACACCTGGCCGAGGGCCTGCAGCTCGATCGGGTCGCCGAGCGATGTGCCGGTGCCGTGCGCCTCGACGTAGGCGACGTCGGCGCTACGAACCCCGGCGTCGGCCAACGCGGCGCGGATGACGCTCTCCTGTGCCGGCCCGTTCGGTGCGGTGAGGCCGCTGCTCGCGCCGTCCTGGTTGACCGCCGAACCGCGGATCACAGCCAGGATGCGGTCCTCGTCCGCCACCGCGTCCGACAAGCGCTTGAGCACCACGACGGCGCCCCCCTCGGCGCGCACGAAGCCGTCGGCGCGTGCATCGCCGAACTTGCAGCGACCGTCCGGCGCCATCATCTGGTACTTCGAGAGCGTCACCGACGTCTCGGGCGTGAGGATGAGGTTGACGCCACCGGCGATCGCGAGGTTGCTCTCGCCCAGTCGCAGGCTCTGCACGGCGAGGTGCACCGCCAACAACGACGACGAGCACGCGGTGTCGAGCGAGATGCTCGGTCCGGACAGCCCGAGCACGTACGACAGCCGGCCAGAGGCAACGCTGTGGGCGACGCCGGACGCGTAGTACGCGCCGAGGCCCTCGATCCCCTGTGCGTCGAGCGTCACCTGTGCGTACTCGGTGCCGACGATGCCGATGAAGACACCCGTCCGGGTGCCGTGCAGTGCTGCCGGAGCGATGCCAGCGTCCTCCAGCGCCTCCCAGGTGACCTCGAGCAGCAGCCGCTGCTGCGGGTCCATGGCATCCGCCTCACGCGGCGCGATCGAGAAGAACGCGGCATCGAACTGATCGATGCCGTCGATGAACCCACCGTGACGCGTCGACATCTTTCCCGGCACGCGGAAGTCCGGGTCGTAGTAGGCGTCGATGTCCCAGCGGTCGGGCGGCACCTCGCCGATCGCGTCGACGCCCTTGCCGAGCAGGTCCCACAGCTCGTCAGCACTGTTCGCGCCACCGGGCAGTCGACATCCGATGCCGACCACGGCGACCGGTTCGCGCGCCGCGCGCTGCGTCGCCTCGAGGCGCGACTGCAGCGCCTCGATCGCGAGGAAGGCGCGCTTCAGCGGGCTCAGCTCGGTCGCCGGGCTCGGGGCGCCGCGCACGTTGCCCGCGTCGGTGATGTCACTCATGCGTCGGAGATCTCCGCCAGCTTCTGCAGGAGCAGTGCCTCGACGTCGTCGTCGGACATCTCCGCCACCGCCGTCGCGCCGACGACCGGCGCCGCCGACGGGCGCACGTCGACGTCCTGACCGTCGTCATCGGCGAGCAGGCGATCGAGGTAGGCCGCGATGGCCGCGATGTTCGGGTGGTCGAAGACCAGGGTCGCCGGCAGCTTGCGCTGCAGTGCGAGCCCGGTGCGCAGGACGTTGCGCAGCTCCACGGCCATCAGTGAATCGAACCCGATGTCGAGGAGCGGCTGGTCGCGTTGGAGCCTGTCGGCATCGGTGATCCGCAGCACGTGGGCGATCGCCTGGCGGACGAACCCGATCAGCAACTCCCCGCGCTCGACCGGCAGGGCGCCGGCGAGCGCAGCGGCGAGCACGCCGGCGGACGGGACGGCCACCCCGGACGGTTCGCCACCGTCGCGGCCCGGCTGCCCCGGCTCGTGCCACGCGGCACCCGACGCGACGTTCGCTTCCGGCTCGCCCGGCGCCCGCGCGATCAGCACCGCCTGGCCGAAGACCGCTGTCGCCGCGCCGGCAGCGGGCAGCGCCAGCACGTCGGCGAACCCGGAGGCGAGCAACGCCTCGGACCAACGCGCGGCGGTGATCAGGGGGTGGTCGTCCCGCCAGCCGTCGTCGAAGCGCTGCCAGCCCTCGATCAGCCCAGTGGTGATGTCCAGCCATCGCGGGTTGCGGGTGGACTCGTAGGCGAGGAGCAGCCCGCCCGGCGCCAGCAGCGATCGGGCGTGCGCCAGGCTCACGTCCAGGTTGCTCGTGGCGTGGAGCACGTTGGCGGCCACGATCAGGTCGTAGGTCTCGGGCGCGAAGCCCTGGTCTGCGGGCGGACGTTCGAT
>JAODBQ010000431.1 GCA_025464045.1 Ilumatobacteraceae bacterium | reverse complement strand
GCTTCGTCGGGGTGGAGCCGCTGTGCCCTGGCCCACCTGGCCAGGTAGTCCGCCTGACCGCCGACGATGGCGCCCCGCGCGGCGTCGTAGGCGCCGAGGTCGTCGAGCTGTGCGAGCCACGGCTGCGGCGCCCTGGTCGCCGCATCCGTCCGCCGTGACGCGGCCGCGATCGCCGCGACCGCGAGCCGGCTCGCCGTGACGTTCCACTCTCGCTTGACGGCATGGGCGACGTCGGCCGGCTGCCAACCGCCCTCGAACAGGTGCCCGAGGTAGCGATCGAGCAGCTCGGCGATGGTGGCGGTGGTGCGCCCGGCGGTCGCAGGACCCGTCTCGAGATCGGTCAGCGCCTGGACGGCCACGGCGAAGTCCACCTTGTCCGCCCGCGGCCCGCAGGCGAGCGTCGCGGCCGTGAGCACCAGGGAGGTCATCGCCGCGTCGGCGAGCGGCGACTGGCCGTCGGCGGGGGCCGCGTCGGCAGACCCGTACCGCCCCGCCGGATCCGTGCCGGAGGGACCGGCGTGGGCGCGGTCGTGGATCCGCTGCTGCTTGCGTTGCGCGTCGGCGCGCCGGCGGTGGCTGCTTCGTCCCATGCCACGAGCGTGGCAGAAGGGTGTCGCTCGGTTGTCGTTCGTGTTCGCGTGTGCCTAGGGTCGTCATGCGCAAGAGTCGGGCTCCTTGGGAGGGATCCAACTTGCCGTCCGCTCGGGCTCATGTCGGGGCGGACGGCGGCGTACGGGCCGCGCCCGTGATCGCCGTGCAGGGCGGAGCTCCTTGACCATCAGCAGAGAGACCGCAGACGATCCCTTTCGTCGTCCACGTGCACCACGTTGTTCACATTGCGTCCGAGCCGCTGACGAGTGCGTACGCCTCCGCGATGATCCGCACATTGGTCCAATTGGGGTTCCCGCCACGTACATGATCATCCAACGTCTTGAGCAACCCGACCTTTGCGTTCAGCAGCGCATTGTTGAGATCCTCAGATGTGGTCATGATCAGGGCGTAGCACACATCTCGTGCGCACGTTCCGGGGACAAACCGTCGAGGACATCCGGCGGATGTGCCATCGATGTCGGGCGGGCAGGCGTAGGCTGGCGAGGGTCACGCTCCGTCAACGGCAGGTGCTCACGGCACACTCGGAGCGAGTCGGAGTTGAGCGGAGGTCGTGCGTGGGCGAGATCGATGAGCAGGAGCTGACGGACAGGGCGTTCGCCCGACGCCTCGGCGAGCTCCTGACCGAGACCCGGCGTGCAGACAAGGCATCGTGCCGGACGCTTGCCAAGCGGTCGCGTGGCACGTTCGACCTCGCGCAGCTGCACGAGATCGAGCGCGGCGACGGTGCCCTCACCGAGGAACTGATCACCGTCGTCTGCGATCTCTACGGCGCCGACCTGGAGACGATCCTGCCGGGCCGCGACGACGTGCGCATCGGCGGCGGCGTGATGATGGTCGGCACGGCCGAATCGACGTACATCGACGGCGACACCACCTCGATGCTGGCGACCTACCTGCGGTTGGTGCGCGGCCTGCGCCGCCAGCAGCGCGTGCCGTACGTGGAGCTGCGTCGTGACGACGTCGAGCAGCTCGCGACGTACGTTGGGCGACCGGGGGAGTGGGTCGTGGATCAACTGGCGACGCTGATGGGCGTCACCCGCGCCCAGCAGCGCTCGATGCTCGGGTTGTTCGCGGGCGGTGCGACGGTCATCGCCGTCGTCGCCTCGCTGACGGTCGGCGTGTCGGTGCAGGCGGCGGCCTCCGAGGCGCCGGCCCCTGTCGCCTCGATCGCCAGCCGGATCACGTCTCCGGGGCTCGCCCTGCCACCCGAGGGCGACTTCATCGGGACGATGGTGGTCACCGCACGTCCCGCGCCGGTCACGAGCACCCGGTCCGCGACCGTCCCCAGTCCCGCCTCCCGTCCCGCCCCGACCGCGACCGCACCGTCCACGACCGTGCGGCGGGACAGCCCGGCATCGTCCGTGCCGACCGCCGTCGACGACGACGGTGCGCTGGTGGCCACCGATCTCGGCACCGGTGACAGCGCGCCGGTGCCCACTGCGGTCGACGACAGCGGTGCGCTGGTGGCCACCGATCTCGGCACCGGCGATGCCCCGCCGGCGCCGAGCTCGACGGTGTCCGCCGGTCGCCAGAGCGAGTCCGTCAGCGTCTGAGGCACGAGCCGATCGTCGTCGAACGTGACCATTGCTCCTGGTGGAGGTGCCGCACTCGGTACCGTGGTCGTCGATGTGCGGCCGTTTCGTCTCCTCGAGCAACCCCGACAAGATCGCCGAGTACTTCGACGCCTCCTTCGATGCCGAACCGATCCCGGCGAACTTCAACGTCGCGCCGACCAACGACGTCTACGGCGTGGTCGCGGTCCCGGGCAGCGAGGGTGAGCAGCGCGAGGTGCAGGCCTTCCACTGGGGGCTCGTGCCGTCGTGGGCGAAGGACGTCAAGATCTCGTCGAAGATGATCAACGCCCGCGCCGAGACCGTGGCGGACAAGCCGGCGTTCAAGAGTGCGTTCCTCAAGCACCGGATGATCATCCCGATGGACGGCTTCTACGAGTGGAAGCGGGGGAGTGCGGACGCACCGCTGACGAAGGGCGGCAAGCCTGTCAAGCAGCCGTACTTCATCCACGAGGCGGATGGCGAACCGCTGGCCGTCGCCGGGGTGTGTGCCACGTGGCGGGACCGGTCGGAGGGCCCCGACGCACCGTGGCTGCACAGCTGCGCGGTCGTCACGACAGAGGCGAACGAGATGATGTCGGCGATCCACAACCGCATGC
>JAODBQ010000412.1 GCA_025464045.1 Ilumatobacteraceae bacterium | reverse complement strand
ATCAGCACGCCGACGAGCTGACCCGGTCCCACACCGAGCTGTTCCAGGCCGCGTGCGGTGCCGGCGACGCGATCCCACAGCTGCGCGTAGGTGACCTCCTCGTCAGGGAAGACGAGCGCCCGCGCGTCCGGCGTCGCCTCGACGCGGCGGGCGAGCACCTCGCCGACGCTGCTGGGCCTGTGGATGTTGACGGACACGGCGACCTCCCTGCCCTTCGCACCGTGCGCGACGGGACACCACCACGACGGTACCGGTGCAGCTGGGCGCAGGATCCGATCCGGCCGGGACGGTGCCGATGAGGGGCGTTCGCGTCGTCGAGATCGGTTCGTCGATCACCAGCGCGTACTGCACGCGACTGTTCGCGACGGCAGGAGCCGACGTCGTGGTGGTCGAACCGGCGGGGGGTGCGGCACTGCGATCCGCAGCGCCGTTCGTCGAGGGCACGGACGGCACGCGCAGCGCGCTGTGGGAGTACCTCGCCGCGGGCAAGCGCAGCGTCGTGCTCGGCGAGCACGACGACGACGGGCACCACGACCGGCGTGACGGGGGCGCCGCGCTCGACGAGCTGTTGCGCTGGGCCGACCTCGTCGTCACCGCCACCGACGGGCGACCCGACGAGGCGATCGCACTGCACGAGCGCGTCGTCGCCGCCAACCCTGCCGCGGTGACCGTGGTGTCGAGCGGGTTCGGCCTCACCGGTCCGTACCGGGAGTGGCGCAGCAGCGTGCTCGGCGACTGGGCCGCAGGCGGCCACCTGTACCTCACCGGCGCGCCCGAGCGCGAGCCGTTGCAGGGCGGCGGGCCGTGGGACACCTACCTCGCCGGGGCAGTGGCCGCGGTCGGCGCGGCAGCTGCGGTGATGCACGCCGCGCGCACCGGCGAAGGCCAGCTGGTCGACGTCGGGACGATGGAGGCGCTGGCGTCGATGCACCAGTGGACCGTCACGATGTACACCCACCTCGGCTGCATCAAGCGGCGCTGGGGGAACCTGCTCGGCGAGTCCTCCCATCCCATCGCGCTGTACCACTGCCGCGACGGCGAGATCTCGATCGTCGCCGTCGCGCCGGCCCAATGGGAAGCGCTGTGCGTGGCGATGGAGATGTTCGAGCTGCTCGCCGACCCGAGCCTCGACGTGATCGCCGAGCGGTTCGATCGCGCCGAGGAGATCGACGCGCGGATCAACGCGTGGCTCGCGTCGCGCACCGTCGACGAGGCGGTCGACTTCCTCCAGGCGCGAGGCGTGCCCGCCAGCCGGTTGCTGACGATGACGAAGGTGCTGCACGAACCACAGCTCGCGCTGCGCGACTTCCTCGCCATGCCGCCCGGCCTCGGGACCGCGGCGGCGATGCCGTGGATGCCGTTCCGGCTCGAGGACGCGGTCGTGCCGTTCACTCCCGCTCCCGGCATCGGCGAGCACACGGACGAGGTGCTCGCCCGGCTCGCCGACCATCGTCCGACGCTGCCGGCGATCGACCTCGGCACCGTCCGGATCCTCGAGTTCGGCGTCGCCTGGGCAGGGCCACTGGCGGGCCGGTTCCTCGGCGATCTCGGCGCAGACGTCGTCAAGGTGGAGCACCCCACGGCGCGCGGCGTCGTCGCCCCCGACAGCCGCTACTCGGCCGGCTGGAAGTGGGGCGCGCTCCCCCACCCCAAGATCCGCTTCGGGGTGTTCCCCGACGCGACACCCGGCGAGCGCTGGTGGAACCGGATGGGGATCTTCAACAAGATCAACCGCAGCAAGCGCAGCATCGCCCTCGACGCCAAGGCGGGCGACGGCGGCGAGGTGTTCCGCAGCCTCGTCGCGGTCAGCGACGTCGTGCTCAACAACTACAGCCCGCGCGGTGCGATCAGCGTCGGCGCCGACCCCGCCTCGGCTCGCGCGAGCAACCCGAACGCGATCACGGTGTCGATGTCGGGCTACGGCTCCGCGGGGCCGCTCGCCGCGAACCTGTCCTACGGACCGGTGCTCCAGGCGCATGGCGGCTTCGACGAGGCGACGGGCTACATCGGTGGATCGCCGAGCCGGATGGGCGTCGCCTACCCGGACGCGGTCGGCGGGACCCACGGTGCGTTCGCGATCCTGGCCGCGCTGTGGGAGCGCGAGGTCACCGGCAAGCCCGTGCACGTCGACGTGTCGCAGCTGGAGACGCTCCTCGCGATCGCCGGCGAGATGCTGCTGACCGCATCGGTCACGGGTGCGGATCCGGTCCGCCACGGCAACCGCGCCGAGGGCTGCGCGCCGCAGGGCGTCTATCCCACCGCCGGCGACGACGGCTGGATCGCGATCACCATCGACGACGACCGCGCGTGGGAGGCGTTCGTGGACGAGGTCACCGATCCCGTGCTCGACCGCCGCCGGCGCGCCTCGCTCGCTGAGCGCCTCGCGTGCGCCGACGAGCTCGACGCGCGCATTGCTGCGTGGACGTCGACGCGGGACCGCTTCGAGATCGCCTGCCGGCTGCAGGCTCGCCGGATCATCGCCGTCCCGGTGATGACCAACCAGGACCTGGTCGAGAACGAGCACATGGTCGAGCGCGGGTTCCTGGCCGTGTACGACCAACCCGACGTCGGGCTGCGCGGCTTCCCGGGCGCACCGTTCCACCTCGTCGCGACGCCCGTCCGCTGCCGGCCGTGCCCCGGGCTCGGCCAGCACAACGAGGCAGTGCTCCGCGAGTACCTCGGTCTCGACGACCACCGCATCGCCGAGCTCTACGCGCAGGGAGCCCTCGCCGACCGACCGCCGAGCTCCTGACGTGGCCGACGTGGCCGGAGTGTCCGGCGTGGCCGGCGTGTCCGGCGTGCCCGATCCGGCCGCCACGCTCGCGACGGCGGATCTGCCGTTGCGCGGCATCCGCGTGCTCGAGTGCGGGGGCCACCTCGCCGCGGCCTACCTCGGCCGTCTCTTCACCGACCTCGGCGCGGACGTCGTCAAGCTCGAGCGCGCCCAGGGCGATCCGTTGCGCCGGCGTGGTCCGTACGCCGGTGGTCGTCGCGAGCCGGCCAGCAGTGCCGCCGCCGCCGCGTTCCACGCGGGCAAGCGGTCCGTCGTGGTCGGCGTCGACGACGACGGACAGCAGCTGCTCGCCATGCTGCTCGCCGAGGCCGACGTGGTCGTGCGCGACCGCGGCGAGGCACCGTGCATCGACGACACGCTGCTGTCGATCGCCGAGGCGCGCAACCCGGCGCTGATCGTCGCCGACCTGACCTCCTACGGGCTCACCGGACCGCTTGCGGATCGCGACGACCCAGACCTCGTCGTCCTCGCCCGCAGCGGCATGCTCAGCATCACCTCGACGATCGGGGCGGCGAGCACGGAGACCGGTCCGTCGCGGCCGCTGCGCTACGCGGGTGAGGCGACGTCGATCTACACCGCGTGCCACGGCGCCGTGGCGGTGCTCGGCGCGCTGCACGCCAGGCGCCGGCACGGCCTCGGCCAGCGCCTCGACATCGCCGGCCTGGAGTCGCTCGTCGCCGTGCTCGCGACGAGCGTGCCGCAGTACACGTACAACGGCAAGGTCGTCACCCACGAGACCCCGAAGATCGTGCGTCCGTGGGCCATCTACCGCCTCCTCGACGGCGAGATCTCGCTGCAGTGCTCGGAGGACGCGCAGTGGCGCGCGCTCGTCGCGGTGTTCGGCGACCCGGTGTGGGGCGCCAACCCGGACTGGGCGACCAACGACGGACGCGTCGCGGGCGCCGACGAGGTGGAGGCGCACGTCGCCGCGGCGCTGTCGACGTGGCCGCTCGCCGACTTCCTCGCGCGGGCTCACGCGGCGGGCGTGCCGGCCACGGAGGTGCAGTCCAACACCGATGTCCTCGCCTGGCCGCAGCTCGCCGAACGCCAGTTCTTCACGACGATGCAGGTCGGTCCCGCAGACGACCCGCTGCCGTTGCGCGTGCCGGGTCCGCCGCTGCGCTTCGACGGGATGCTGCCGCCACGGCACAGCACCGCTCCGGCCATCGGCGCACACACGCAGGAGGTGGTCCACGAGTGGCGTACGTCCCGGCGTGATCTGGCCGCGACGTCGCCAGGGGACACCTCGATCCGACCGCTCGGTGATGTCCGCATCGTCGACATGACCTGGGTGTGGGCAGGCCCGTT
>JAODBQ010000407.1 GCA_025464045.1 Ilumatobacteraceae bacterium | reverse complement strand
GCCGCCTGGTTGTAGCCGAAGTCGTCCTTCGGGCCGACGAAGATGAACCCGATCGCCTTGCCGCCCGTGCCCGGGGCCGACCCGCCGGCAGCCGTGGTCGCGGTCGCAGCGGAACCGGTGCCCGCCGGTGCGGTGGCCGCCGACGCCGTCTTGCTGTCGCTGTTGTTGCTCCCGCAGGCGGCGAGGATCAATGCGCCGGCCGCGGCGAGAGAGGTGAGTCGTCGTATGTTCACGGTTTCCTTTGGTGCCTGGACGGCGTGGTAGGCGGGGTTCGCGGGGTGCGCGAGGTTCCGGAGGGGTTCGGCGGCACTGCCGAGCGAGCGCTGTCCGGTCAGACGCTCAACGATTGTTCGAACACCTTCGACAGACCCTCGGGGATCTCGGCTGCTCTGCGCCTCCCGAGGGCGATCAGCACGACGATGGTGACGACGTAGGGCACAGCGTCGAGCGCGAACTGGTTGATGCCGTAGCCCCGTGCCTGGAGGGCCGGCGACAACGCCAACGCCGCGCCGAACAGGTACGCGCCGGCGGCCACCTTGAACGGCTGGCGAGCGGCGAACATCACCACGGCGACGGCGACGAAGCCGCGGCCCTGGGTCATGTTCTCGAACCACGACCTGGTGTACGCGATCGACAGGTGCGCACCGCCCATTCCGGAGAACATCCCGCCGACGACCACGGCGATGTACTGGATCGGCATGACCTTGTGGCCGTGGGTGGTGAGCACCTCGCTGCGCTCGCCGGCGGCCCGGAGCAGCACGCCCCACCGACTGCGGAAGATGATCCACCACAACACCGGGACGAGCACGTAGGACATGTAGACCATCGGATCCTGGCGGAACGCGATCGACCCGAGGAACGGGATGTCGCCGAGCACCGGGATCTTCAGGGGTCGGAACGTCGGCGCCAGCGCCTGCACGTACGACACGCCGAACAGCGATGTCAGCCCGAGCCCGAGGAACAGCACGACGAGCCCGGTGGCGAGCTGGTTGGCGCCGCGGCTGAGCACGAAGTAGCCGTGCACGAGCGCGAGCAGCCCGCCGGCGAGCGCGCCGCCGAGCACGCCGAGCCACGGGTGGCCCGTCTCCGCCGCCACGGCGTACGCAGCCAGTGCGCCAGCGAGCATCGAGCCCTCCGTGCCGAGGTTGACGACGCCCCCGCGTTCGGAGATCGACTCACCGAGCGCCGCGTACTCGATGGACGTGCCGCCGCGGATGCCCCCCGTCAGGACCTCGCTCAGCAGGCTCACGATTCGACCGCCTTCTTCGCCCCGAAACCGAACACCATCAACAGGATCAGCGCCATCAGCACGTTGACGCTCGCGGCCGGGAGCTTGCTGTCCAGCTGCAGGCTGTCCCCGCTGATCGCGATCGAGGAGAGCACGAACGCCGAGAGCACCACGTAGCCAGGTCGATGTCTGCCGAGCCAGGAGGCGAGGAAGCCGACGTAGCCGTATGTGGCGATGAACCCGGACCGGAGCTTGAACTCGGCGCCGGCGAGCTGGGTGAGGCCGCCGAGCCCGGCGAGTGCACCCCCGACGGCCATCGCCGAGATCAGCAGCGCGCCGACCTTCAGACCCGATCGCCGCGCCGCTTCGGCGTTGCCGCCGACGACCCGGAGACGGAAGCCCCACGAGGTGGAGCGGAAGACGAGGGCGACCACGACCGCCGCGCCGATCGCGATCAGCAGGCCGGCATGCACCCGGCCCCATCCCAGCAGCGGCAGCCGCTCGGCCACCGGCAGCGCCCGCGTCGCGGGTTGGCCGGAACCGGCACGGTCCTTCCAACGGTCGTAGATGAGGAAGAACATCAGGTCGAGGGCGACGTAGTTCAGCAGCAGCGTCGTCACGGCTTCGCTGATGCCGACGTACCGACGCAGCAGTGCGGCGATGCCCGCCCACGCCGCGCCCGCCGCGGCCGCGGCGACGATCATCAGCACGAGCGTCAACGTCCCGGGGAGGCTGCCGTCGATGGCGAGCGAGACGCCCATGCCGGCGACGCCGCCGATGATCATCTGTCCTTCACCACCGACGTTGATCAGCCCGGCGCGGGCCGGGACGGCGACGGCCAACGCGGCGAGCGCGATCGGCGTGGCCCGGATCGTGATGCTGCCGATGGAGTCCCAGCTCGTGAACGTCGAGGTGAACATCTCCTTGTAGGCGGTGAACGGGTTGGCGCCCTTGATCGCGATCACGACGCCGAACAGCACCAGCGCGCCGATCATCGCGGCGAGCACGCGAGCCGGACCGGACAGTCGGCCGACGAGCTCCCGGGCCGCTGCGCCGCGGGTCCCGAGCATGCCGTCCTGCGCGGGTTGCCCGTTCACGATCGCCGCGGTCATGCCGCACCCCGGCTCGCTACGAGCGCGCCGTCGGCGACCTCGCCGGTCACCCCGAGCATCATCCGGCCGACCTCGTAGCGGTCGACGGCTCGCGGATCGACGACGCCGACCACACGTCCCTCGTGCATCACCGCGACGCGGTCCGACATCTCGAACAGCTCGTCCAGGTCCTCGCTGATCAGCAGGACGCCGGCTCCCGCGGCGCGACGCTCGAGCAGCAGCTCCTGGGTGCGACGGGTCGTGGCGATGTCCAGGCCGCGACTGGGGTATGCGGCGACGACGAGACGGGCGTCGCCGGCGATCACCCGCACCAGCATCACCCGCTGGATGTTGCCGCCCGAGAGCGACCCGAGCGTGCGCTCGCCGTCCACAGCCCGCAGGCCACTGGCCTCGTTGCGCATCCGGTACCGGTCGCGCACCCGAGCCCAGTCGATCCCGAGGCGCTTGCGGACCTCCTTGAGCACGTCGAGGCCGACGTGGTGGTGCACCGTCAGGCCGGGGACGACGGCGTCGCGCACCGGGTCCTCGGGCACCCCGACGGCGCCCGCGGCGAGCATGCTCCCGGGCGTCGGCCGCGACTGGGGCTTGCCGGCGATCTCGATCGTGCCCGACGTCGGCGCGCGCAGGCCCATCGCCACCTCGTACAGCTCGAGCTGGCCGTTGCCGGCGACACCGGCCACGCCGACGACCTCACCGGCGCGCACCTCGAGGTCGACGTCGGTGAGCAGGTGTCCGCGACGGGTGTCGCGCAGCCCCACCTGCGTCATCCGCAGCGCCGGCACGTCGCTGCCCACCGCGCGGGCGCGGTGCGACGACAGTGCGGCGACGCTGCGCCCGACCATCGCCTCGATCAGCTCGCCGTCGTCCATGTCCTCCGGCCGCGCTCCGGCGACGATCAGCTTCCCGCCACGCAGCACCGTCAGCCGGTCGGCGATCGCCCGCGACTCGCCGAGCTTGTGGGTGATGATCGCCACCGACAGGCCGTCGGCCTTCAACGCCTGGAGGCCGGCGAACAGCTGGTCGACCTCCTGCGGGGCGAGCACGCTCGTCGGCTCGTCGAGGATGACCAGCCGTGAGCCGGCGAGCAGCACCTTGAGGATCTCGACCCGCTGGCGCTCGCCGATCGACAGGTCGCGGACCGTCGCGGCCGGGCGCACTGCGAGCCCGAACCGCTCTGCGGCCTCGTTGATCCGCCGGGTCAGCGAGGACCGGTCGAGGCGCAGGCCCTTCGTCGGCAGGGCGATCATGATGTTCTCGAGCACGGTCAGCGCGGGGACGAGGCG
>JAODBQ010000404.1 GCA_025464045.1 Ilumatobacteraceae bacterium | reverse complement strand
TGTAGTTGCAATCCCGCGAGAGGGGCGCGTCGGTGAACCGCTCGTAGTGGCCCAGGTCGAGGTCGGTCTCGCCGCCGTCTTCGGTGACGAACACCTCACCGTGCTGGAACGGGTTCATCGTGCCCGGATCGACGTTGATGTAGGGATCGAGCTTCTGCATGGTGACGCGCAACCCTCGTAGCTTCAACAGCCGACCGAGCGACGAGGCGGTGAGGCCCTTGCCGAGTGAGCTGGCAACGCCACCGGTCACGAAGATGTGCTTCGGCATGGCGGGGGGCCTCCGTTTCAGGTGAACTGACAACGGGATTGCAGCTTACGCCGTCGTTGCACCCGTCGGCGCGAATGGTTCCGACCGCGACCGCGACGGCGACGGCGAGACGAAGCCGAGCACCGCGCCGATCCCGTTGTCGCTGCCCGGCGGCCCGGGCGGGAGCAGCACGGTGCGGATCCCCAGCGCCACGCCACCGACGTCGGCGCGTGCATCGTCGCCGACCATCAGCACGTCCGCCGGCTCGAGTCCGAGCGCGACACACGCGCTGGCGAAGATCCGCGGGTCCGGTTTTGCCACGCCGACCTCGTAGGAGAGCGTGAACGCGTCGACGTGGACGTCGAGGCCGCGCACCGCGAACGGCCGGCGCACGTCCCAGCCGGTGTTGGAGATCACGCCGACGCGCACCTGCGCGGCATGGAGGCCGGCCAGCACCGCCGCCGTGCCGACGTACGGGACCCACTGGTCGGCATCGTGCATGGCGGCGTCGATCGCCGGGCCGAGGCCGGGATGCCGATCGTCGGCGCAGCCGTAGATCGCCGCCCAGCGCGCCGCCCAGACCTCGGCGTCGAGGTCGCGCGCGTGCACCGACTCGGACGGGGCGAGCGCGAGCGCATCGATCTGCGCCGCCAACCGCGCCGCCTCGTCGGGATCGATCGGCAGGCCGAGACGCGCGCCCGCGGCACGCACCGTGTCGGTCAGCGTCGCGTGGGCGAACAAGGTGTGCCCGAAGTCGAACAGCACACCGCGGATGCGTCGCGACTCCATCAGCCGACACCGTAGGCGGCAGGCCGTCGTCGGCGCAGTCCCACTAGCCTCCCGCCGGTGCGGGCCGCCCTGTCCAAGTTCGAGGTGCGCCTGGCCGCCGGGTTGCTCGCGTTCGCGTTCCTCGTGCGTTGGCCGACGTTCATCACCCGGCTGTTCGATCCCGACGAGGCGGCGATCGGTGTGCAGGGGATGGTCGTGCGCTCCGGCGGCAAGCTGTACCGGGACATCTTCGACCGCAAGCCGCCGCTGCCACCGCTCGCCTATGCGGCGTCGTTCTCGATCACCGGCTCCACCGACGTCCGCCCGCTGCGCGTCGTGGTGACGCTGTGCCTCGCCGGCGCGGCGATCATCGTCGCCCTCGACGCCCATCGCCGCCACGGTCGGGCCACTGCGTGGTGGGCGGGCGCGCTGGTCGTCAGCGGCGCGATGGCACTGTTCCCGGCCGACGCCGGCGGCGCGAACTACGCGCACTTCGCGTTGCTCCCGGGCGCGGCTGCGGTGGTGTGGTCGCGCCGCACTCGTCGCGGCTGGGCCGTTGCAGCCGGCGTGGCACTCGGCCTCGCGATCCTGTGCCGGCAGAGCTGGGTGCTCGGCCTGGTCCCGGCGGTGTACGCGGCGTACCGGGCCGGGCGCTGGCGACAGGTCGTGCTGCTGCTGGCGAGTGCCGCACTGGTCGTCCTGTCCACCGGTCTCGTCGCGCCGCTCGGTGCGTTCTGGGAGTGGACGTTCGCCAACAGCCCCGGATTCGTCTTCGCCCCGGCCGGACTGGGCGTGTCGTTCGGGCGCGGTGCGGCGTCGCTGGCGACCTTCGTCGGCTTCCACGTCACCGCGGTCGCGTGTCTGGTGATCGCCTGGCGCCGGCGCCCGCCGCTGCGCCGCGCGGGCCGCGAGGATCGAGACCTGTGGCTGTGGTTGCTGGTCGGCCTCGGATCGGTGGCGGCCGGGTTGCGGTTCTTCGGCCACTACTGGTTGCAGGTCGTGCCGGCCCTGGCGGTGCTCGCCGCGCCGGTGGCCGCGGGCCTCGGCCGTCGGTGGCGGCGCTGGGCAGCGATCGGCATCGTCGTGCCGGGCGCGGTCGCGTTCGCCCTGCTGTTCGTGCCGGGATCGTTCCACCACCGCCCCGATCCGACCCGTCTCGCCACCGAGGTGGACTCGATGACCACATCGTCGGACCGTGTGCTCGTGTGGGGCTCCTACCCGGAGGTGCTGGTGCGCGCCGACCGCCTGCCGGCCGGCGGGCTGGTGCACATGGACTTCGTCACCGGCCGCAGTGGCGGCCGCGACGACCCGGCCGACACGCTCAAGGACGCCACGCCGGGAGCGCTGGACATCGTCATCCGCTCGCTGCGCGAGCACCCCCCGACGCTCGTGCTGGACACCTCGACCGCGCCGCACCTCGGGTACGAGGCCTACCCGTTGTCCGTGATCCCGGAGATCGCTGCCTTCGTCGCGGACGGCTACACACCCGTCGACGTGATCGACGGCGTCACCGTCTATCGCCGCAACGGCTCCTGATCTGCCCCGACGGGCACCCGCACCGCCAGGGTGTGCCTCCCCCACACGCCTAGAATGCCGGGCATGGCGACCTCCGTGCGGATCGACGAGTCGGTCGACCCGGCTGTGGTCCACGAGGCGCCGTCCGGCGAGGTCGCCGCACCGGTCCATGGGCGTCCGAAGCGCTTCGGGTGGGTCCGCGAGGGCGCCCTCGTGCTCGCGTTCTACTACGTGTACCAGACCATCCGCAGCTTCGCGAACAGCGGCAACGTGTCGCCTCGGGCGTTCGCGAACGCCAACCACCTGGTCTCGCTCGAGCGGCACATGCACATCTACGTGGAGCAGCCGATCCAGCAGTTCTTCCTGTCGGCACGGTGGTTCATCAAGTTCCTCAACGTCTATTACGGCACGTTGCACTTCATCATCACCGCCGGGCTGCTGGTGTGGGTGTACCACTTCCGCCACGCGGCCTACCGGCGGATGCGCAACCTGCTCGGCATCACCACCGCACTCGCGCTCGTCGGCTACTGGGCCTACCCCCTCGCCCCACCGCGACTGCTGCGCTGGGACCACTTCGTCGACACGCTGGACACCATCGGTGGTCTGTGGTCCTACAACTCCCCGGTCGCCAAGGCCGTCGCCAACCCCTTCGCGGCGATGCCCAGCCTCCACTTCGGCTGGGCCCTGTGGTGCGGCATCGTCTTCTACACGCTCACCACGCACCGGTTCACCCGGTCGATGATCGTGATCTACCCGTTCCTCACCCTCACCGCCATCGTGGTCACCGCGAACCACTACTTCCTCGACGCGGCCGGCGGTGCCGTGATCCTCGTCTCGGCGGTGTTCATCCAGCGTGGCTTCGAGCGCTGGTCGGCGCGCCGCAAGGCGGCGTCCGCGTCGGCGTCCGTGGACCACGCCTCGACCGGCGACGCGGCGCTCGCGTCGAGGTCGTCAGGCGCGGTTGTGGGGCCGGCTCCCGAGGAGCTCGGCGGCGTGTCGGCGGGCTGACTCGCTGGCCTCCTGGCCGGAGAGCATCCGCGCGACCTCCTCGATCCGCTCATCGTCGGACAGCCGCCGTGCGGTCGTCACCGTCGCACCACGCACCACTCGCTTGCTGACCACGATCTGCTCGTCGGCGAGGGCGGCCACCTGCGCGAGGTGGGTGACCACGAGCACCTGGTGACGCGCGCCGAGCTCGGCCAGGGCCGCGCCGACGGCGACGGCCGCGGCACCGCCGATCCCGGCATCGACCTCGTCGAAGACGAGCGTGTCGGGTGCCTCGCTGAGCACCAGACGCAGCGCGAGCATCGTCCGTGCCAGCTCACCGCCACTGGCCACCCGCGCCAGCGGCAGCGGCGGCGTACCCGGGTTGGCGGCGAGGAGGAAGGTGACGTCGTCGCCCGGGTCGTCCTCGCCGACGGTGACCACCAGCGTCGCATGGGGCATCGCCAGCGCACGGAGGTGGCGCTGCACGGCAGTCCCCAGGCGCCCGGCGCCGGCGCGCCGCTGTGCGCCGACCGCCGCCGCAGCAGCACGCTCGGCCTGCGCCGCGGCGACCCGGAGGAGCTCCAGCTCGGCCACCCGACGGTCGTAGCTCTCCAGCTCGGCCAGACGCTGCGCCGTCTCGTCACGGAAGGCGATCACCTCGGCGAGCGAGTCGGCGTACTTGCGCCGCAGATCGCGCAGCAGCTGCCGGCGCTCGCCGATCTCGGCCAGCCGCTGCGGATCCTCGTCGATGCCCTCGGCGATGCGCCGCGCCTCACCGGCAACGTCCGCGAGCTCGGCGGCCACGGTGCGCAGCCGGCCTTCGATCTCCCCATAGGGGCCGCGACCGTCGAAGGCGTGGAGCGCGGCGGCGACGAGATCGGCCGCGGCGTCGTCGTCGGACAACAGCGCCGCGGCGCGCAGCCCGGCCTGGCGGTGCTCCACCGCGCCGGAGAGCGTGTCCTGCAACCGCTCCAGCACCGCGTCCTCGTCGGCATCGTCCAGCGCCGCGGCATCGAGCTCGGCCAGTTGGAAGCGCAGCAGGTCGACCTCGCGCAGCCGGGTGCGGGCGTCGCCGCCGAGCGCGGCCAGCGCGGCGTCGATCTCGGTGAGCCTGGCTCGCGCATCGCGCAGCGGCTCACGATCGGTCCCCGCGGCGCGGTCCAGCGCCTCGCGCTGATGGCTGGTGCTGAGCAGGCTCTGGTGCGCGTGCTGGCCGTGGAGGTCGACCGCCCTCGACGCCAGCTCCGCCAGCTGTCCGGCCGTTGCCAGGCGTCCGTTGATGTACCCGCGCGATCGGCCGTTCTCAGGTACCACCCGGGCCACGACGTACTCCTCGTCGCCGAGCACGAAGCGACCTTCGACGCGTGCCTCGGCATGCCCAGGACGCACGATCGCAGGGTCGGCGCGACCCCCCACGAGCAGGCTGATCGCCTCGACGAGCATCGTCTTGCCGGCCCCGGTCTCGCCTGTCAGCGCGGTCAGCCCTGTGCCGAGCACCACCTCGGTGGACTCGATCACCCCCATCCCGTCGATGCGCAGCTCGGTCAGCACGGGCGCGTCGTCGCCGCGTCGCGACCGTTCATCGATCGGCCAGGCCGAACTTGGACTTCAGGATCTGGTGGAAGCGCCGACGCCCGAAGCGGACGAACCGCGCATCGTTCGGACTCGGGGTGACGGCGACCACATCGCCTTCCGCGAGGGCGGCCGCGAACTGACCGTCGATCGAGATGTCCGCCGGGCGGCCGCCGAGCACCTCGATCTCGACGAGCTCCTCGGGATCGAGGACCAGGCTGCGATCGAACAACATGTGCGGCGAGACCGGCGTGAGCAGCAACGCCCGGTGCTGCGGCGAGACGACCGGCCCGCGCGCCGACAGCGAGTAGGCGGTCGATCCGGTCGGGGTGGCGATGATCAGCCCGTCGGCGGCGTAGGACGTGAACACGGCCCCGTCGATGCGGACCAGCAGCCGAACGGTGTGGCCGGATTCGCGCTTCTCGACGACGGCCTCGTTGAGCGCGGTCCAGTGCCCCGTCGGCTCGGAGCTGCCGGCCGGACGGACAGTGATCGCGAGCATCATCCGCTCCTCGATCCGCCACTCCCCGACCTCCGGTCCGGCGAACCATCGTTCCAGCGCCGAGGTCAGCGCCGGCGGCTCGATCTCGGAGAGGTACCCGAGCAGGCCGACGTTGACGCCGATGATCGGCACCGGCGCGCCGTCGATCAGCTTCACGGTGCGCAGCATCGTGCCGTCGCCGCCGAGGCTCAGCGCCAGGCCCGCGCTCGACGGAGGGCGTTCGGCAAGCAGCTCCGGCAGGTCCAGCGCCTCCGCATCGGTCGCGGTGATCCACGGTCGGTGGCCGCGGTCCGTCAGCCACGCCGACGCGCTCTGCGCCAGCAGAGCCGCATCGGACCGCTCGTGGTGGGCGACGAGCAGCACGTCGGTCATGACCCGCATCCTGGCGGAGGGGTGCGCGCGTGCACAAGCAGCTCGACGTTGCCCTGGCCGCCGAGCAGCGGCGAGACCATCCACCCGATCACGTCGAAGTGCGCTCGTTCGAGGGCGGCGTGCACGTCCACGCGCACCCGCTCGTGGACCTCCGGGTCCGTGATCACGCCTCGGCCCCTGGCCACCTCCAGCCGTCCGGCCTCGAACTGCGGCTTGACGAGCAGCACGAGGGGGGCGCCCGGGGTGCAACAACCGATGAGCGGGCCGAGCGCACGAGTGATCGAGATGAACGAGAGGTCGGCCACCGCGGCGTCGACGATGCCGCCGATCGTCGCCGGCGTCGCGTCGCGGATGTGGAAGTGCTCGAGCACGCGCACCCGTTCGTCGCCACGGATGCGTGGATGCAGCTGCCCGTGCCCGACGTCCAAGGCGACCACCAGACGTGCCCCG
>JAODBQ010000356.1 GCA_025464045.1 Ilumatobacteraceae bacterium | reverse complement strand
GTCGACGCCGTGGTGGTCGTCAAGAACGCGGACGGGCACACCACCGTGCGCGAGACCGTCGATCCGCAGCCGCTGCCGACCGCGCTCTCGGGTGCGGTGTGGGCCGGGCTGCTCGGGCTGATCCTCGGCGGCCCCGTCGGCTGGGTCGCGGGCATGGCGATCGGCGCGGGCGCCGGCGCGGCCACCGCGAAGGTCGTCGATCTCGGCATCCCGGACGACTGGGTGACGTGGTTCCGCGAGGCCGTGCAGCCGAACACTGCCACCGTCGCCCTGCTCCTCACCGAGCTCCACGAGGGTCCGCTCGTGGAGGAGGCCAAGCGCTTCGCCGGCGGCCACCTGGTGTACGCCAACGTGGAACCAGGCACGATGCGCCGCCTGCAGGAAGCGCTCGGCGAGGCATCGACACCGATCTCCACCACGTCCGGCGACGACGCCGCCGAGCGGCCGGGTGGCTTCGGCGAACCGCCCGCCGGCGCTGCTGCCGATGTGACGTCGGGCGCACCGACGGGCGCCGAGACCGATGCACCGGTGGGCGACCGCCCGGACGACGGGGTGGCCAATACGCTGCGACCGTGACCGACGCCGACCCGCTCCGCGCGCTGCTCGACGCAGCCGTGGAGGGCGACGGGGTGGCCGTCGCCGAGCTGGTCCGGCGCACGCAGCCGATCGTCTGGAGCGTGTGCCGCGCCCTCGGCACGCCGGGTGAGGAGGCCGATCTCGTCCAGGAGACCTACCTGCGCGCCCTGAGCTCGCTGGGCACCTACCGCGGCGAGGCGCCGCCGCGCGCGTGGCTGCTGTCGATCGCCCGCCGGGTGTGCGCCGACCACGTGCGCCGCCGTCAGCGCCAGCGCCGCTTGATCGACAAGATCGGCCGCCACACCGACACGGCCAGCACGCCCGCCACCGACAACGTCGACGATCTGCTCGCCGCGCTGCACCCGGACCGCCGCGACGCGTTCCTGCTCACCCAATACGCCGGCCTCGGCTACGAGGAGGCGGCCGACGTGCTCGGTTGCCCTGTCGGCACCATCCGCTCGCGGGTGTCCCGGGCACGTGCGGATCTGCTCGCCGCCCTGTTCGCCGACGAGGCGTGAGCACGCGACGGTGAACGCCCCCCGTCGGCGCGCCCCGCGCCGCGTGCTCGTCGCCACCCTGCTGGCTCTCGTCGCCTCGCTCGCCGCCGCGCTCGGGACGTGGGGGGTTGCCAGCGCCCACGCCGAGCTGATCTCGACGAGCCCCACGTCAGGTGCGGTGCTCACCGCGTCGCCGACGCAGATCGTGCTCACGTTCAGCGAGCACGTCGACCCGCTCCCCGATTCGATCCGCCTCGTCGCCGGGGACGGCGCCGCGGTCGCGATCGGCTCGATGAGCCAGGATCTGGGCGACGACACCGTGTCGGCCAGCGTTCCGACGCTCGCCGACGGCACGTACGTCGTCGCGTGGCGGGCGATCTCCGCCGACTCCCACCCGGTCGCGGGTGCGTACACGTTCTCGGTCGGCGCCCCGAGCAGCACCGACCCGAACCTGGTGAGCAACCTGCTCAGCTCGAACGAGCCGGGGCGGCCGGCCGAGGCGTGGCTCGCCGTCGGCCGCTGGACGAGCTACCTCGGGATCGCCGCGCTGCTCGGCGCCGTCTGGGTGCTCGGCGCGGCCTGGCCCGCCGGCCTGCGCACCCGCCGGGCAACGTCGCTGCTGGCCGTCGCCGCCGTGACCGGGCTCGTCGGTACGGCGGTGATGATCTCCGCGCAGGCCGCGGTCAACGTCGACAGCGTGACGAGCTGGGGTGAGGTCGTACGCACCCAGGCCGGCCGGTGGTGGCTGGTCCGGTTGATCGTGCTCGCGGTCGCGAGCGTGGTCGTGGTGCTGCTGCGGCGCTTCCTGCGACGCACGACGCCGTGGATGACGGTGTCCTGGCTCGGCGGCATCGGACTGCTCGCGATCGTCGCCGCGGGCGGTCACGCGATCTCCGGGCGATGGGTGGCCGTCGGCCTTGCGGTCACGGTCGCGCACCTGGCGGCGATGGCCGTCTGGTTCGGAGGCCTCGCCGGTCTCGCCCTCGTGGTGCCCCGCCAGCGGCTCGTCCGCGCGGCCACCTCCTTCTCACCGGTCGCGCTCGGATCCGTGGTCGTGCTCGCCACCACCGGCACCATCAACGCCTGGCGCCAATCGGGCTCGTGGAGCGACCTCGTGCACAGCCGGTACGGGACGTGGCTGATCGTCAAGCTCGTGCTCGTCGTGGCGGTCCTGGCCGTTGCCGCGGCGAGCCGGTGGGCGGTGCACCAGGCGATCACCGAGGACACGCCCCGCGTCCTGCGCCGCACCGTGGTCGCCGAGGTCATCGGCATCCTCGTCGTGCTGGGTGCGACTGCCGGGTTGACCAACTCGCCGCCGCCCCGCGCCGCTGCGCTCGCGCCGGCCAGCGCGAACGTCGTGCAAGGCACGCGCATCGCCCAGATCGTGCTCTCGCCACCCGTCACCGGCGGCACCGTGATGCACGTCTACCTCTCCGACACCGGCGGCTCACTGAACGTCCCGACGGCGATCACCGTCAGCGCCACGCTGCCGTCCCAGAACATCGGCCCGCTCGAGCTGCCGGTGATCCCTGAGGGCCCGGGGCACGTGATCTCCAACGACGCCGAACTGCCGCTCTCGGGCACGTGGACGTTCACGATCACGGCCCGTTACAGCGAGTTCGACCAGACGGTGTTCACCACCAAGCTCGCCGTTCGCTGATCCGGTGGGAGGCACGACACCCGCCGCGATCGCGGCCGCGCGCCGGGGAGCAGCGGACAGGGCGAATCAGCCGAGGTCGACGACCTCGAACGCGAGGAGGTCGGCGCCCTGCGCGACCGGGCGAGGACCATCGGCCTGGGCGTGGCCCTGACCGAACGCCTGGCTCTTCACCCAGTTCTGGAACGACTCCTCGTCGGCCCAGCGGGTGTAGATGAAGTAGCGCGTCTCCCCGCTCACCGGGCGGAGCATCTCGAAGCCCTCGAAGCCGGGCATCGTCTCGACCATCTTGGCGCGTGCGCCGAAGCGCTTCTCCAGCTCGCCGCCCATGCCCTCGGGCACCGAGATGGCGTTGATCTTCACGACGGACATGGATCCTCCTGGTGGTTCGGCGACGACGCGGGCGCAGCGGACGCGTCACCTGCTGACGGCGCGTCGGCTGGCGCCGAGCAGCTCCTCGACCATACAGACGCCGAGCGCTCAGGAGGCAACGGCATCCAGGTGGCGCGCGGGCGACGGGTGGTTGGCGATGACGCAGACCACCCGGCCCCGAGCTGGTCGTCGGGCCTGACGTGCCGGCACGACATCGGCCGACCTCAGACCTCGTGCAAGGGGGCCCGCGCGCTGTCTCCCGCCGTCCCCACCCATGGGGCACAGCGTACGATCCCGCCTCCGTCGAGGACGCTGTCGGCGAGCGTGCGCTCGGTGTGCCGTGATCGCCACGTGAGCATCTCCTGCGCCTCGCCGAGC
>JAODBQ010000450.1 GCA_025464045.1 Ilumatobacteraceae bacterium | reverse complement strand
GGCGAAGACGATGTTGGCGCTCTTGCCGCCGAGCTCGAGCGTCACCCGCTTCACCTGCTCGGCGCAGCCGGCCATGATCCGCTTGCCGACCGCGGTGGACCCGGTGAAGGCCACCTTGCGCACATCGGGGTGCTCGACGAACCGCCAGCCGACCTCCTCACCCGTCCCGACCACGACGTTGAGCACACCCTCGGGGATGCCGGCTTCCAACGCCAGCTCGCCGAACCGGACGGCGGTGAGCGGCGTGATCTCGGCCGGCTTGAGCACGGCGGTGTTGCCCGCGGCGAGCGCTGGTCCGACCTTCCACGACGCCATCAGCAGCGGGAAGTTCCACGGCACGATCAACCCGACGACGCCGAGCGGCTCGTGGAACGTGAGGTCGACGCCGCCGGCGACGGGGATCGTCGAGCCCGTGTGCTTGTCGATCGCTCCGGCGAAGTAGTGCAGCACCTCCGCCGCGGTGCCGGCGCACCACCTGCTGTTGCCGATCGTCATCCCCATGTTCGCCGTCTCCAGCTGGGCCAGCTCCTCGGCGTGGTCGGCGACGGTGTCGGCGAACCGCCGCATCAGCCGGGCACGGTCGGCGGGGGCCAGTGCTCGCCACGCGGGGAGGGCAGCCGCCGCGGCGGCGATCGCGGCGTCGGCCTCTGCGGCGGTCGCCAACGGCTGCTCCGCGAGCGGCGCACCGGTGGCGGGGTTGACGAGCATCAGCGACGAATCCGCTGACGGCACGGTCGAGGTCGCAGGCACGGTCGAGGGCACGTGGGGACGGTATCTGCTCCTCGATGCACCCCGGGGCGGTCCGGCGATCGCCGGGGCGGTGCCGGCCAGACGATGGGAGCGCCGGGCGCGGATGCCAGAATGGGGTGATGGTTGCCCCACTCGTGCTGATCGTCGGACGGATCAGTCCGAAGGCCGACGGCCTGCGCAGCCCGGTCTTCGCGATCGGCCAGCAGTACATGCGGGCGATCCGGCGCGCCGGTGGGATCCCGTTGATGCTCCCGCCCGACCCGGGTGTCGTGGAGCAGATCGACTCGTTGCTGCCTCGCGTCGACGCGGTCGTGTTCGCGGGAGGCGGCGACATCGACCCCCGGCGCTACGGCCAGGCGCCGGCAGCCGAGGAGCTGTACGGCATCGTCACGGACCACGACGAGGTCGAGTTCGCTGCCGCGGCCGGCGCCCTCGGGCGCGACCTGCCGGTGCTCGCCGTGTGTCGGGGCATGCAACTCGTCAACGTCGCCCTCGGTGGCACGCTCCACCAGCACATCGGCGACGACCACTGGTACGTCCATCACGACGTCCTGATCGAGCCCGGTTCACGGGTCGCCAAGGCGGTCGGCGAGGAGCGCATCGGGGAGTGCCACAGCGTGCACCACCAGGCCGTCGACCGCCTCGGTCGCGGGCTGCGCACGAGCGGTCAATCGGCCGACGGCATCACCGAGGCGTACGAATCCGACGGCCGATCGTGGCTCGTCGGGGTGCAGTGGCACCCGGAGGACAACGCCCACGAGCTCGGCTGGCAGCAAGCGCTCTACGACGACCTCGTCCGCCACGCCTGACCTCCCGCCGCAAACCGGCCACCCTCCTGGCACGACGGCGAGGTGGGCGCGGCATGCGCCACATCCGGCTCACCACGCGCCCACCCTCCCGACAACCCGGCGAGGTGGGCGCGGGATGCGCCACACCTGGCTCACAACGCGCCCACCCTCCTGGCGAGCCGGCGAGGTCAGTGGGCGAGGTTCGTGACCGAGTTGCTGAGGTCGACGAGCCAACCGGGGGCGACGCCGACCACGATCGTGAAGCCGACCGACAGCGCGATCGCCAGCCCACCGGTCCACGGCACCCGCACCGGCTCGCGCGCGTCGTCGCCCGCCTCGGGGTCCTGCACCCACACGCTGACCATGATCCGCAGGTAGAGGAAGGCGGCGATGACCGCGGTGACCATCGCGATGATCGCCAGCGCGTAGCTGCGCTCGTCCACCGCTGCCTGGATCACACCGAACTTGGCGATGAACCCACTCGTCAGCGGCACCCCTGCCTGGGAGAGCAGCAGCACCGTCAGTGCGATCGCGAGCGTCGGGCGGGAGCGACCGAGCCCGCGGAACGCAGCGAGGTCGGTGGCGTTGTCGCCCGTGCGGCTGACGACGGCCACGATCGCGAACGTGCCGGTGACGAGCACGCTGTACAGCAACAGGTACAGCAGCACCGACGACATGCCTCGACCTGCGGACGGGTTGCCGGCCACGTGCGCCGCGGCCTCGACCCCGACGAGCATGAACCCGGCGTGGTTGATCGACGAGAAGGCGAGCATCCGCTTGACGTTCGTCTGGATCACCGCCATCGTCGCCCCGACGACCAGGGTGAGCACGGCGAGCGCCCAGATCACCGGCCGATAGTCGTCGCGCCAGTACGGCAACGCGGCGATGAGGACCCGCAGCAGTGCCGCGAAGGCTGCCGCCTTGCCGGCCGACGCCATGAACCCGCTGACCGGGGTCGGCGAGCCCTGGTACACATCCGGCGCCCAGAAGTGGAACGGTGCCGACGACGTCTTGAACCCGAGCCCGACGATCAGCATCGCGACACCGGCAAGGACGAGCCCGTCGTGACGGTCGAGCGAGACCGTCGAGCCGAACGAGGCGATGATCTTCGAGAAGTTGGTGCTCCCGGCGCTGCCGTAGATCAGCGCCACGCCGTAGAGGAAGAACGCGGACGAGAAGCCGCCGAGCACGAAGTACTTGATCCCGGCTTCCTGGCTCTCGACCCGCTTGCGGTGGCTCGCGGCCATCACGTAGAGGGCGATCGAGAGGATCTCCAGCCCGAGGAACAACACGATCAGGTCGTTGGCCGCCGACATCACGATCCCGCCCACCGCGCACAGCATGTACAGCGCGTACAGCTCGGGACCGTCGAGGCCCTCACGGCGCAGGTAGCCGTCGGTCGACAGCGCGACGAGCAGGATCGCGACGGCGATCGTGATCGTCATCCACACCGCGAAGTGGTCGAACGCGATCGCGCCGCCGACGAGCGTCTTCGTGCCGTGCAGATCGATCCGGTGCCACTGCACGAACGCAAGGACGATCGTCGCCGCTGATGCGGCAACGGTGAACCAGGCGTACAAGCCGCGCGGCCAGGTCGGGGTGAGCACTGCCACCACGAGCAGGACCATCGCCGCGCCGAGCAGGATCAGGAGCGGGCTCAGCCCGAGCCAGTCGATCGACGGCCCGCGCAGCGAGTCGGCGGCGAGGATCGCGGCCATCAGCCCGCCGCCCCTGCGATGCGCGCCTCCACCGGCTGCGGCTGGACGTACCCGGTGACGTCGTGCACGTGCTCGATCAGCGCGTCCACGCTCGGCTGGATGCGGTCCAGCATCGGCCTCGGGTAGACGCCGCAGAAGACGATCGCACCGATGAACGGCAGCAGCAACGCGCCTTCCTTCCACTTCAGCTCGGGGAACGTCCTGTTGGCCTCGTCCGGCTCGCCGTGGAACACCCGTTGGTAGGCCCACAGCAGGTACAGCGAGGCGAGGATCACGCCGATCGCGGCGACGACCACCCACCAGCGCGCGGTGAGGAACGAACCGATCAGGATCAGGTACTCGCCGACGAAGCCGTTGAGTCCGGGCACGCCGATCGAGGAGAGCATCACGACCATGAACGCCGCCGCGAACACGGGCGCCACCTTCTGGATGCCGCGCAGCTCGGCGATCTCACGCGTGTGCCGGCGGTCCGAGATCATCCCGACGAGCAGGAACAGCGCGCCCGTGGAGACGCCGTGGTTGATCATCTGCAGCACGCCACCGGTGATCGACTGGGTGGTGATCGCGAAGATGCCGAGGACGATGAACCCGAGGTGCGCGACCGAGGAGTAGGCCACCAGACGTTTGAGGTCCGTCTGCATCGTCGCCGCGATCGCACCCCACAGGATCCCGATGACGGCGAGCGTGATGAGCAGTGGTTTGCCACATCTTGCCTCCTAGGGTAACAGGTACACCCCGATCCGCAGCAGACCGTAGGTGCCCAACTTGAGCATCACCCCGGCGAGGATCACCGATCCACCCGTTGGTGCCTGGGTGTGCGCGTCGGGGAGCCAGGTGTGCAGCGGGAACAACGGCACCTTCACCGCGAACGCGATGGCGAACGCGAAGAACAGCCACCGGCCGGTGCTCGCCGCGAAGTGCGCCTTGTCGGCGATCTCGACGAGGTCGAAGGTGACGTGCCCGACGCCGTTGCTCTTGGCCAGGAACGCCGTGGCAACGGTGCCGACGAGCATGAACGCCGAGCCGAACATCGTGAACACGAAGAACTTGGTGGCTGCGTAGACGCGGTTGTCGTAGCCCCAGCCGCCGATCAGGAAGTACATCGGCACGAGGACGATCTCGAAGAAGACGAAGAACAGGAACAGGTCGAGGCTGAGGAACGCGCCGAGCATCCCGGCCTCGAGCAGCAGCATCCACGCGTAGTAGCGCTTGTGGTCGTGGTGGGGATCGACGCCCGCGAGCACGAGCGGGAACAGGACACCCGTCAGCACGACGAGGAACAGCGAGATGCCGTCGACGCCGAGGTGCCAGGAGATGCCCCACGCCGCGATCCACGGGTGCTTGCTGACGAACTGGAAGCCGCCGTCACCGGTCTTGAACCCGACGAGCGTCCAGATCGTCAGCCCGGCCGTGAGCACGCCGGTGAGCAGCGTGACGAGGCGCACCCACTCCGGGCGGCGGTTGGAGAGCAGCAGGACGAGCACCGCGCCGGCAACGGGAGCAGCGACGATCGTCGTCAGGATCGGGAAGTCCATCAGAGGACGCCTCGCACGATCACGAACCAGGCGAGGAGCACGACGACACCGACGCCCACCGCCGCGGCGTAGTTGCGCACGTTCCCGGTCTGCAGCTTGCGGCCCCCGAAGGCCGATTCGCGCACGATCTTCCCGGCACCGTTGACCGCGCCGTCGATGACGTTCGAGTCCGCCCATGCGACCCCGTCGAAGCCGGCCCGCCCGGGCCCGCCCATGAACGCGCTGACCGCCTGGTCGTAGTACCAGCCCTCGGCGAGGACCTCCGGCTCGATGACCTTGAGCTTGTGCTTGCCGTAGACCAGCACGGCGAGGTAGATCCCCGACAGCGCGGCGATGATCGCGATCACCATCAGCACGTACTTGTTGTCGTTCGCCCAGGTGCCGTTGATGTTGCGCTGGCTGAACTCGGTGACCGGCGCCAGCCACCGCTCGAGGAGCATCGTGTGGTTGTTGAACGGCAGCTGGATGACGCCGGCCACCGCGGCGAGGAACGCGAGGACGACCAGCGGGAGCAGCATCGTCGGGGCGCTCTCGTGCGGTTGGAGGTCGCCGTGTGCGCCGTGCTCGTCGTGCGCGTCCTCCCACCTGGCGTTGCCGTAGAAGACCATGATCACCTGACGGGTCATGTAGTAGGCGGTGAGGATCGCGGTGACGAGCCCGATCACGTACAGCGGCGGGCTCTTGGCGAACGCGTACAGCAGGATCTCGTCCTTGCTCCAGAAGCCGGAGAACGGTGGCACCCCGGCGATCGCCAGCCAGCCGACGATGAACGTCATCGCGGTGATCGGCATCAGCTTGCGCAGCGCGCCCATCTTGCGCATGTCCTGCTCGTCGTGCATCCCGTGGATGACCGAGCCGGACCCGAGGAACAGCAGCGCCTTGAAGAACGCGTGGGTGATCATGTGGAAGATCGCGGCGACGTACGCGCCCGAGCCGACGGCCAGGAACATGTACCCGAGCTGGCTGACGGTGGAGTACGCGAGCACGCGTTTGATGTCGTTCTGCGCCGCCGCGATGGTCGCCGCGAACAGCGCGGTGACGGCCCCCACGGTGGCGATCACCATCGGTGCCCACGAGTACGACTCGTGCAGGACGGGGCTCATCCGGACCATCAGGAAGACGCCCGCCGTCACCATCGTGGCGGCGTGGATGAGGGCGGACACGGGCGTCGGACCCGCCATCGCGTCCGGCAGCCAGATGTAGAGCGGCAGCTGCGCGCTCTTGCCGCAGGCACCGATGAACAGCATCATCGCGATGCCCGTTGCGGTGCTGCGCACGAGGCCGTGCGACTCGGCGATGTGGTTGATCCCGAGGTAGCTCAGCGTGCCGGTGGCCTGGAACGCCAGGACCATCGCGATCATGAAGCCCCAGTCACCGACGCGGGGGGTGACGAACGCCTTCTTGCCCGCGGTGGCGGCGCTCTCCCGGTCGTGCCAGAAGGCGATGAGGAAGTAGCTGCAGGTGCCGACACCCTCCCACCCGACGAAGGTGACCAGCAGGTTCTCGCCCAGCACGAGGATCAACATGCTGAACGCGAACAGGTTCAGGTACAGGAAGAACTTGGAGAACTTCGGGTCACCGTGCATGTACCCGATCGAGTACAGGTGGATCAGCGTGCCGACACCGGTGACGAACAGGCACATGGTGATGCTCAACGGATCGGCGAGGAACGCGAGGTCGACGTGCAACGAGCCGACCGGCAGCCACGACCACACCTTGACGACGTGCTGTCGCTCCTCGGCCGACTTCGAGAGCAGGTCGAGGAACACCCCGACGGAGACGACGAACGCCGCGCCGCACATCGCGGTGGCCAGGTAGCCGGCCCTCGGCTCGCCGAGCTTGCGGCCGAAGAGCAGGATCAGCAGGAATCCGAGCAGCGGCAGCGCAGGGATGAGCCAGACGACGTCGATCATCTCTCGTTCAGCCCTTCAACTCGTCGAGGTCGTCCGCGGTGGCGCCCGGTCGGCGGCGCAGGATCGCGACGATGATGCCCAGCCCGACCACGACCTCCGCGGCCGCCACCACCAGCACGAAGAACACGGTGGTCTGTCCGCCGATGTCGCCGAGCTTGCGGGCCATGGCGACGAACGTCAGGTTGACGGCGTTGAGCATCAGCTCGACGCACATGAACAGGACCAGCGGGTTGCGGCGGACCATGACCCCGACCACGCCGACGCCGAACAGCACGGCAGCGAGGATCAGGTAGTAGAGGGTGGTGGGGTGGGCGATGGCGATCACACCGGCGCCTTTCGAGCGTCGGTGGTGACGGCCTGGGCCCTGTCCGGTCGTCGGGCGAGCAGGACGGTGCCGACGACGGCGATGACGAGGAGCACCGACGTCAGCTCGAAGGCGAAGACGTGATCGCTGAACAGGTCGCGGGCGAGTTGACGGATGTTCTCGTCGTGCAGCGGCGGGTTCGTCGTGGCCGCGGCGACCGCGGGGCTGACGGCCGGCTTCGGCGTGAACGCGTTGCGCGAGGTGATCGCGGCCGTGATGATCAGCCCGACGATGCCGACGCCGACGACCGCGGCGAGCGGCCGCTGGATCTTGAACGGCTCGATCCGCAAGTCCTCTGCCTGGTCGACCCCGAGCAGCATGATCACGAACAGGAACAGGACGACGATCGCACCCGCGTAGACGATCACCTGGACCGCCGCGAGGAACTGGGCGTTCTGGGCGATGAACAGCACGGCGATGCCGAAGAGGGTCAGGACGAGGCTCAGCGCGCAGTGCACGGGGTGCGACCGGATGATCACGCCCAACGCACCGCCGATGACCATCGCCCCCGCGATGATGAAGACCACGAGCTCCATTACTGATGCCCTGCTCGATGGTCGGGACTGGGCTCGCTCTGCTGATGGTCGGGACTGGGCTCCGCTGCGCTTTGCCCGCTCCCTCCGGCCGCGTGACCGGATTCTGGGCCCGCGGTCGGTGCTGGTTCGCGGGTGATCGTGCGGACGGTCGCGGCGGGGCGCGGTGCTTCCTTCGGCTCGGGCGGGCGGACGCCGTAACCGAGCTCGCCGCTCCAGCCGACGGTGCCGACGAAGTCCGCATCGCCCGCGGGGGAGGTGGCGCGCATCCACCCGCTCGTGAGCAGGTCGTCGCCCTCGCGCCAGTCCTCCCACGGCAGCCGCTTGGGCTTGCCGTCCTCGGACACCACCAGCTCGTTCTTGGTGTACACCGCGTCGCGGCGGTTGGTGAAGCTGAACTCGAACAGCTTGCTCTCGGTGATCGCCTCGGTCGGGCAGGCCTCGACGCAGAGATCGCAGTGGATGCAGCGCAGGTAGTTGATCTCGTAGACGAAGCCGTAGCGCTCACCCGGCGAAACCGGGTCGAGCGGATCGTTGTCGGCGCCGCGCACGTAGATGCACTTCGCCGGGCAGACACCGGCGCACAACTCGCAGCCGATGCACTTCTCCATCCCGTCCTCGTAGCGGTTGAGGACGTGGCGACCGTGCAAACGCTCCGGCTTCGGGATCTTCTCGTCGGCGTTGTTGTCGTTGCTCGGTGCCGGCTCCGGATGCTCCGGGTTGGCCTTGCGCGCCTGCTTCTTCGCGACCCGGCCGCCCGAGTAGGAGGTGGTCACGCGCTTACCGCCGAAGAGGCGGTGCTGGCGCAGGGTGACGAGGAAACCGTTGAGGTAGCCCATCAGAACATCACCCCTTCACGATCGCGGTTGCGCGCGCTGACCCGGTTGGCCAGCATCAGCAACGATCCGGCCGCCACCAGCACGACGATCCCGATGATCCCGACGACCCACCGGTTCCAGCCCTGGTCCTGTCCGATGCGGAACGCCGCCAACAGCATGAACCAACCGAGCGACACCGGGATCAGCACCTTCCAGCCGAGGTTCATCAGCTGGTCGTAGCGCAACCGGGGGAGCGTGGCGCGGAACCACACGTAGATGTAGAGGAACACGAGCAGCTTGAGGATGAACCAGATCGTGCCGGTGAACGGTCCGAACACCGGGCTGATGTCGAGGGTGTGGCCATTGACGCTGATCGGCTGCGGCCCGCCGAAGAACAGGGTCACGATCACGCCGCTCATCGTGATCGTGTTCATGAACTCGGCGAGGAAGAACAGCGCGAAGCGGATGCTCGAGTACTCGGTGTTGAACCCGCCGACGAGCTCCTGCTCGGCCTCGACGAGGTCGAACGGCGGACGGTTCAGCTCGGCGGTGGCGGAGACGAGGAACATCACGAACGGCAGGAAGCCGGTGGCGACCAGGCTCCACTTGCTGAAGCTGCTCTGGGCGGTGACGATCCCGTTGGTGCTCAGCGTGCCGGTGACGAGGATCACCCCGGCGAGGCTGAGTCCGAGCGCAGCCTCGTAGCTGACCATCTGCGCCGACGCCCGCACGGAGCCGAGCAACGGGTACTTCGAACCCGAGCTCCAGCCGGCGAGCATGATCCCGTAGACCGCGATCGAGCTCAGCGCGAGCAGCAGCAGCACACCGATCGGCGGGTCGGCGAGCTGCAGCTTCGTCGCATGCCCGAACAGCACGATCGTCCCGTCCTTGCCGTTGCTGAAGTCGCCGCCGAGCGGGATCACCGCCCAGACGAGGAACGCCGGCACGAACGCCAGGTACGGCGCCAGCTTGAACACGAACCGGTTGGCCTGATCGGGGATCAGGTCCTCCTTGAAGAACAGCTTGATCCCGTCGGCGAGGGTCTGCAGGATGCCGAACGGACCGGCCTTGTTCGGCCCGATGCGGTTCTGCATCCCCGAGATGACCTTGCGCTCGAACCAGACCATCAGCATCGTCCCGACCAGGCCGACGACGAAGATGACGAGCACCTTCAGCAGCACGATCAGCACGTCGCCGAGCGTGATCCCGCCGATCAGGAGCGGGTCGAGACCGATCACAGCGTCTCGATCCGCACGTCGATGACGGGAGCGGTGCAGTCGATGAGGTCGCCGACGTTCGCGCCCGGCTGGTTGAACGGCACCCACGCGGTGCCGCGCAGCACCGTCGGATCCGGTGAGACCGCGAGCACGAGCGTGCCGCGCACCCCGGACACCTTGACCTCGGCGCCGTCACGCGCACCGATCCGCTCGAGGTCGAGAGGATGGACGTGCACGGTCGCCGGGACGGCCAACGGGGTCAGCGACGGAGACCTCGTGGTGTTGACGCCCCGATCGAACATCTTGCGGCCGACCACGAGACGGAAGTCGTAGCTGTTCCGGTCCGGTGCCACCAAACCCGAGGTCGCGATCGGCCCGTGGCGGGTGGGTGGCGCGGCGATGATCCCGTCGGGATGGGCGGCCAAGGCCTCCGCGGTGATCCCGGCGTGGGCCGGGACGCTGGCAGCGATGGCGTCGGTGATCTCCTCCACCGTGGCGTAGCCGAGATCGGTGCCGAGCTCCATCCCCAGCTCGACGGCGATCATCCAGTCCGGGCGGGCCGTGCCCCGCGGGGTGACCCGTTGCGACACCCGCGACACGCGACCCTCGATGTTGGTGTGCGAGCCGCTCTTCTCCCCCGCTGCCGCCGCCGGCAGCACGACCTGGGCGAGCCTGCTGCTGTCACTGAGGAAGGTGTCGATGGCGATGATCCGCGGGACGCTGGCCATCGCCTGACGGGTGAGGTCGCTGTCGGGGTGGTCGCGCAGCGGATCGGCACCGAGCAGCACGAGGCACTGCAGGCGGCCGGCGACCGCGTCCTCGAGCATCCCGAGGGTGTGCTTGCCACCCTCCCCCGGCTGCATCCCGACCTGCAGCGCACCGACGACGTTGCCCCGCCGGAACGCCGGCAGCACCTTCGCGTCGGGGTAGCGCGCGAGCAGCAGGTCCAGCGCGGCGACGGTGAACTCGGCAGATTCGGCGAGGTTCGCCCGACCGACGACGACCACGACGGGTCCCGACGACAGCTGGGCGGCGACGTCGGCGTCCGCCAACGTCTGGCTCATCGCGGCCACCTGGGTGCCCGGCTCGTAGCCGATCGAACGCCACGCGTACCGGCTCAGCCCGGTCTGCTTGGGCGTCAGCTCGATGATCCGCTTGTGACCGCGAACGACAGCGTCGCGCAGGCGGAGGTAGAGCACACCGAGCTCCTCCTTGAGGTCGGGTCCGAGCAGCACGATCGTCGACGCCGCCACCGTCTCGGTGATGGTCGCCCGTGGCAGGGCGAGCACGGCGGCCGGGAGGCCGTCACCGAACTGCGGGTAGACGTTCGGTGTCCCGATGACCTGCGTGGCGAGCTGCGCCCAGGCGAACGCGTCCTCGTTGGTGCCGTTGGCCCCGCCGAGCACCGCCACGCTGGAGGGCCCGCCGGCGGCGATCGCCTCGTTGATCAACGCCGCCGCCGCGGCAAGGCCTTCGTTCCACGTGGTTGGGGAGAGCTCGTCGTCCGTGCGCACGAGGGGCACGGTGAGGCGGTCCGGGCTGTTCGTCGCCTCGTAGCCGAAGCGGCCCTTGTCGCACAGCCAGCTCCAGTTGACGGGCTCGCTGTCCACGCCGAGGTAGCGCACGACCTCGTCACGACTGGACTGCACGACGATCCGGCAGCCGACCGAGCAGGTGGTGCAGGTGCTCTCGATCTCGGCCAGGTCCCACGGTCGCGCCTTGAACCGGTACGGCTTGGCGGTGAGTGCGCCGACCGGGCAGATCTGCACGGTGTTGCCGCTGAAGTAGGAGCTGAACGGCTCGTCGGGGAAGGTGTTGACCTGGGTGGAGTTGCCGCGATGGGTGAAGTGGATCAGCGCGTCGCCGGCGACCTCGTCGGCGAAGCGGGTGCAGCGGTCGCAGAGGATGCAGCGCTCGCGGTCGAGGAACACCAGGTCGCTGATCGGGATCGGCTTCTCGAAGTGCCGCTTCTCCTCGACGTAGCGGCTCTCGCCCGGGCCGTGGCTGAACGACTGGTCCTGCAGTGGGCACTCGCCGCCCTTGTCGCACACCGGGCAGTCGAGCGGGTGGTTGGCCAACAGCAGCTCGATCATCCCCTCCTGCGCACGCTTGGAGGTGGGCGAGTTGACCTCGACCTTCATGTCCGGGGCGACGGGCACCATGCACGTCGCCACGAGCTGCGGGCCGCGGCCCGAGTCGACCTCGCACAGGCACATCCGGCACATGCCGACCGGGTCCATGCGGTTGTAGTAGCAGAACCGCGGGATGTACTCGTCGTTGTCGTCGGCGGCCTTGATGATCATCTCGCCCTTCTGGGCGACGACGGCCTTGCCGTTGATCGTCAGGTGGACGTCGTTCGGGTTCGGCGGCGGCGCATCGGGCGCATCGGCATCGGTGCTCACGGTGTCGGTCACGTTCAGCTCCCTCCGGCGGCGCTCGGGACGGCGATCACCGGGATCGTGCGCCGTCGGTTGACGACCGTGCACCGCGCCTCGAACTCGTCGCGGAACAGGGTGAGCGCGGAGTGCACCGGCGCGTACGCCGACGGGCCGACGAAGCAGATCGTCGTCATCCGGTACGGGAACGGCACGGCCTCGATCCCGAGGCGTGCGCTGGCGGCATGCGGGAAGGCACCCGGGCAGATCGTCTCGCCGACCTGGACGATCTGGTCGAGGTCGGTGAACGTGCCGAACCCGTCCACGATCCGCTCGAGGATCCGGCTCAGCCAGGTGCCGCCTTCGCGGCACGGCGTGCACTTGCCGCACGACTCCTGGGCGTAGAAGCGGGTGAGCGTGAGCGCGGCGGCGGGGATGTCGGTCGTCGAGTCCATGACCATGATCGCCCCGGAACCCGTCATCGAACCGGCCGCGCTGACGAGCCGGTTCTCGTACGGCAGGTCGAGCTGGTCCTCCACGAACCAGGGCGCCGAACCACCGCCCGGCACGAACGCCTTGAGCTCGTTGTCGTCGCGGATGCCGGCGGCGAAGTCGTCGCCGTAGATCATGTCGCGGAATGTGGTCGTGCCGTTGATGATCTCGAACACGCCGGGCCGCTTGACGTGCCCGGACACCGCCACCATGCGCGTGCCCGGCGACGTCGCCGAGCCGATCGCGGTGTACGCCTCGACGCCGTTGACCAGCAGCCACGGCAGGTTGGCGAGGGTCTCGACGTTGTTGACGATCGTCGGTTTGCCGTACAGGCCGATCGCCGCCGGGAAGTACGGCGGCTTCAGCCGGGGCATCCCACGGTTGCCCTCGAGGCTCTCGATCAGCGCCGTCTCCTCGCCGACGACGTAGGCGCCCGCACCCCAGTGCAGGACGATGTCGACGGACATCTCGCTGCCGAGGATGTTGCTGCCGATGTAGCCGGCCGCGTACGCCTCGTTCAGCGCGATGCCGACGCGCTCCTGGGCCAGCGCCATCTCGCCGCGGATGTACAGGAAGCACTGCGACAGCCCGGCGGCGTAGCAGGCGATGAGGCAACCCTCGATCAGCTGGTGCGGGTCGCG
>JAODBQ010000316.1 GCA_025464045.1 Ilumatobacteraceae bacterium | reverse complement strand
GCCGCCGCACCGGCCGCTGCCGCGTCGACCGCACCGCCCGCTGCCGCCGCCACCGGCGGCGCCGCGGTGTCGATCGGCGACTTCAGGTTCGAGCCGCCGATCGTCAGCGTTCCCGTCGGCGGCACCGTGACGTGGACGAACACGCACACCCAGCCGCACACGGCGACGAGCGCCGGCAACTTCGACACGGGTTCGCTCGCACCGGGCGCCTCGAAGGCGATCACGTTCGCCACCGCCGGCTCGTTCACCTACATCTGCTCGTTCCACCCGTTCATGACCGGCACGGTCACGGTCGCCTGACGGCGCCGACCAGCCACCCGTTCTGCACACCTCGACACACGCGTCGGACGCGACACACGCGTCCGGCACGACACACGCCGAACAACAAGGAGACCACCATGCACTTGACCGAGCAGGAGTTGCGAGCACTGACCGAGGAGGTCGATCACATCCACCACGAGGGGATCCGTCACTTCCACGAGGAGGTGTCCGAGCTCCACCTCGAGGCGGCTCGGGCACGACGGCGGTCATTCGCCGTCGCCGGTGGCGTGATCGGCGCGGCGGCCATCGCCGGACCGATGATGTTGTCGGGCATCGCGTCGGCGCGTGCGCTGGCGCTGGACGATCAGACCATCGCCGGCTACGCGCAGAGCGTCGAGCTCGCGGCCGTCGCGGTCTACACCATGGCTGCACCACTGCTCAGCCCGGCGACGCTCCCCGTCGCCAAGCTGTTCATGTCGCACCACCAGCAGCACGCCGACGCGTTCGGCAGCGTGGCCGGTTCGCACAAGGCGACCGGCCCCAACGCCAAGCTGGTCGCCGCGGTCACCCCGACGCTGCAAGGCCTCAAGGACGAGAAGGGTGCGCTCGAGTTCGCGTTCATCCTCGAGGGCCAGGCCGCGTACACCTACGCCGCCGCGCTGACGCTGCTGCAGGACCCGAAGTACGCCGCCGCCACGGCGACGATCCTGCCGATCGAGGCACAGCACCAGGTCGTGCTCGGCCTCGCCCTCGGCAAGTCCGTGACGGACGTGTTCCCGACCAATGCGTTCGAGTCCGCCGCCCTCGGCGACGGCACCGACCCGAAGGCCGGACTCGATCCGGCGAAGTTCGCCTGAGCCCCGGAACGACCGAAGGAACACGACGATGACGATCAACGAAGAGATGAGCAACGATCAGCTCCGGCGTGAGCTGCGCACGATCGAACAGATGAACGCCGGTGTCATGCCGAGGTGGCGCGAGCTGCTCGACCGGATGATCAGCGGTGACGAGAGGATGAGCGCGGATCAGCAGGCGACCGTCCTCGGCGTCCCCTCGCCGACCCGCCGTGGGCTGTTCAAGATCGGTGGCGCGACGATCCTCGGTGCCGCCGTGCTGGCGGCCTGCGGTTCGGACAACGACACCAAGGCCACGACCCCGGTGAGCACCGGCGCCCCCGCGACCACGGCCGCGACGGGCACCACCGGCGCGGCGACGACGATGGCACCCGGCACGGCGATGGCACCGGCCACGACGGGCGCGTCCGGCACCACGGGTGCGCCGGGAACGACAGCCGCCGGCGGCGCGGCGATGGACCTGGTGCTGGCACGCACCGCGGCATCGCTGGAGAAGCTCGCCGTGGACGTCTACGGCACCGCTGCAGCGTTGCTGACGACGGCAGCCGTGAAGGACGCGGCGACGCTGTTCGCGGGCCACCACCAACAGCACCTGGACGCGCTCAACGGCGCAATCAAGGGTGCCGGCGGCGCGGTGGTCACCGCGCAGAACAAGGCCGTCTTCGACGCGCTCATCGCGCCGAAGCTCAAGGCCGCGAAGACCGAGGCCGACGCGGTGATGATCGCCGTCGCGCTCGAGGAGGCGGCGGCCCAGACGTACGTCTTCGCCGGTGGGGCCCTGTCCACACCCGCACTGCGTTCGACGATCATGACGATCGGCGGTGTCGAGGCGCGGCACGCAGCGGTGCTGCGCATGGCGGCACTCGCCCAGACGACCACGGACATCTTCCCCAGCGACCGTGCGTTCTTCCCCGGTGCCAACCCCCTCGCAGGCATCAACGGGGCACTGATCACGTCCTGACCACGACGAACGGCCGGCGGGAGCAGCGGCCGAGGACGAGACGCGCGCGAGCCGTCTCGTCCGCGGCCGTTGTGCGTCTCCCCGCTCGCCAACGGTGGGGCGCCTACTGGCCCGGCGGGTTCGTCGGTGCGACGACGGTGGACGTCGTGCTCGGAGTGGGTGTGACCGTGCCGGTGAGGGTGTCGAGCGCTTCGGAGACGAGGCGCACGACGAGGTCGTCGAGGCTGAGCTCCTCGTAGTCCGTGGCGGCGATGTCGGTGTGCTCGCCCAGCGCCGCACCGCCGGCGCCGTAGGCGAGGAACACGAACCGTCCGCCGGTGCCCTCGGCGATCGCCCGGAAGGCGTGTTCGGCCGCGTCGTCGGTCGCCGACGCCGCCACGACGTGGACGGTGACGCCTCGCGCCTGCGCGGCGTGGATCGAATCGGGGTACGCCTGCTGCACGTCGCGCTCGACGTGCGGCGCGGCGTCGCCGACGAGGAACACGAGCTGCGCCGCCGTCGCCGGATCTCGCCAGTGCGGCCGGTCCAGCGCGGCGGCGAAGGCCTCGTCGACCGCCTCGGGCGTGTCACCGCCGCCGTCGGCGACCACGTCGGCGAGGGCCGCCTCGAACGTGGCGACGTCGCCGGTGAAGTCGAACGTCGACGTCACGAACGCGTCGCCCTCGTCGCGGAAGAGCGTCATCCCGAAGCGGATGTCGGGGCGTTCCGGGAGCTCGGCCAGCTGGATCGCGACGTCGGCGATGGTCGCCTTCAGCTGATCGATCTCGTCGCCCATCGACCCGGTCACGTCGAGCAGGAACAGCACGTCCACCGGCACACCGACTGCCGCGCCGCCGTTCGTCGTCAGGCTCAGGCCGACGTCGGTCCCGGGGGTCGCGTCGGCCTCGGCCGCGTCGCCGGTGACGGCAACGTGGTAGCGGGACTGCACATCGCCGTACGTGGCCGGTAGGAAGATCGCCCGCCCGTCCACGCTCGTGCGCAACGTGACGACGGCCGCGTCAGGGGCGGTGACGGTGACCGGCACGCCCATCGCCGGGAGGCCGTCGGCGCCCGTCACCGACACGACGATCCGCCCGGCGGGGTCGAACGGTCGCGACGGCAGCCCGAGCGAGCGGTACCGCGCGAGGTAGTCGAGGTAACCGGTGAAGTCGGCGTTGTCGTCGACGCTGCCGGCGCGCAGCGCACTGCCGGCGACCGGCCCGTCGTCAGCGCTCGGTGCGGCGGCAGCGGCGGCGGTCGTCGCCGCGGCCATCGGCACCGCCGCGCCTGCTGACGAGGAACGCTCGCCCGTCGCATCGCCGAGGACCGCGTCGTGATCGCCCCCGCCGGCGCGCTCGGCCGCTGACCAGTCCGGCTCGCCGCCGATCCAACCCTCGCCCACCGCGCTGCCCGTCGTCGCCGGCGGTCGCGTCGGCGACGTCCCCGGAGGCGGCGCGCTGTCGCCGACCGAGCCGCACGCGGCGAACGTCAGCGCGGCGAGTGGAGCGAGGACGAGCAGCCGGTTCATGCCGGTTCGACGCCGGTGACGACGCCACGGTTCCGCGGCCGTGCCGTGGGATCAGCCCGCCGTGCTCACGTCGCCCAGCGCGGCGGTCGCTTCTCGCGGAACGCAGCGATGCCCTCGACCGCGTCGGCGGCCTGGAACTGGACCGCCGAGATGGCTGCCGTCCACTCCCACTGCGCGTCGAGGGGCTTCAGCGGCAGCTCGGCGATCAACGACTTGGCACGGGCGATCGCGTCCGGCGCGGCGAGGCGGAAGTCGGAGGTCAGCGCCGACACCGCGGCGTCGAGCTCGGCATGGTCGACGACCTCCGTCACGAGACCGCTCGCCGCCGCCGCGGCAGCGTCGAAGACCGCGCCGGTGAGCACGTGTCGGGCGAACGAGCGTGGCGTCATCACCGGCTGGCAGACGACCGCGATGATCGCCGGGATCACACCGATGCGGACCTCGCTGAACGCGAAGGTCGCGTCGTGCGGGGCGATGGCCAGGTCGCAGGCGGCGACGAGACCGAGGCCACCGGCGCGGACGTGGCCGTTGATCTTCCCGATCACCGGCTTCGGGCACGTCTGGATCGTCTGCAGGATCGTCGGGAACCCGAAGCGCGCCCCTGGCGTGTTCCCCGGCGGGTCGACGAGGTCGGCCCCGGCGCAGAACACGGTGCCCGCACCTGTCAGCACGATGCTGCGCACGGCGTCGTCGGCAACGGCCGCGTCGAGCGCGGCACTGAGCTGCTCGAGGAGGCGCGACGACAGTGCGTTGCGGTTGGCAGGCGAATCGAGGGTGATGGTGGCCGTGCCACCGTCGACCTCGGAGCGGACCACGGGCGTCATGCCGGCAGCGTAGGTTCGGCGTCGCGGCTCGATCGCTCCGTGCGATCGAGGACGTTGCGGGTCACCCGTCCGACCGCGGGATCGTCGGCGAGGCCGAACACCCAGTCGGTGGTGCCGATCGTGATCACCTCGCCGCCGCGCGCGCCGAACGGTCGGCAGACGACCATCACTGCGTTCCCGTGGCGCACGCGGGCGAGCGATGCGTCGTCCACGCCGCCATGCAGGCGAGTGGCGATGAACTCGAGATCGCCCTGATCCTCCAGCGCCGCGATCGACGCGGGGTACTCCCCCGCCGCCAGGTTCGATGCCGGGGTGAACGCAACGACCTCGATCTCCTCCGGCGTGCCGTCGCCGCCGGCCGCGACGGGCAGCTGGAGCTCGTCCAGGCCGAGCCGGCAGCCGACCGTCTCGTAGCCGACCACCCCGTGCTTCGCGCCGAGCAGGTCGCCGTAGCGCAGACCGGTGCCGGCAAGGAGCCAGTGGTCGTCGCGGTAGACCGTGAACGCGCCGGAGCCACGCGGCGTCGCCGCGCCGAAGCGGCTGTACAGCCCATAGGCCGAGCCGGCGCCGAGGAACGTGGTCTCCGGCCGTCCGACGAGCGGGTCGCACCACATCCCGGTCATCCCCTGCGGACGGCCGGCACCGACGACCGGGTCGGTGTCGTGAGCCGAGTACTTGTGACAGACCATCGTGTCGCCGCCGTCCTCGAGGCGGACCTGCCAGAACATGGTGTTCCCGGAGAGGCTGGCGTACGTGCCACCCGTGCGCACGAACGATTCGACGGTGTTGCGCGCCAGTGCCGACCAGTACTCGTCGTGACCGACGCCGAGCACGAGCTCGTAGCCGTCGACGACGTCGGGATGCTCCTCGAGGTCCGACGAGATCGCCAGGTCGAGCTCGTAGCCGCTGCCCTCCGCCCACTCGACGAACCGTCGCTCGTAGGTGAACCAACCTGCGGAACCGATGTACCCGGGGAGACCGTGGACGGCGCGGTGGCGCTCGTAGACGTCGCCGTCGACGTCCGGCTCCTCCGCCCACCGCAGTGGCCGCGCCTTGCGGTCGTCACGCGCGGTGCCGATGCGGTCGATCATCCCCCTGCCGAACGGCCGACGGAACGAGACGTGGTCCCCGCCGGTGTAGAGGCTGCGGCCGCCCCACGCGTTGTACGCGTTGTAGGTGTTCGTCGCCAGCACGAGCAGCCGCGAGGCGGTCGGTTCAGCGGCGCGTACGACGAAGCACGCGTGGCCGACGTCGTGCTCGGGTGCGGCGCCGTGCGCCGTGAGGGTGACGTCGTAGAAGCCGCTGCGCCAGCCAGCGTCCAACGTGAGCTCGACCGCCGCCGGCCATCCGCAGCCGTGCGCGTCGGCGTCGTCCGGCACGTCGTGCCGCTGGCCGATCACGCCCTCGCGCCGCCACACCTCGACGCGCTCCGCGCCCCAGCGATGGATCGCCACGTCGTACCGCGCGCTGGTCGACGACACGTGCAACGTCATCGTCTCGCCGGCGACGTAGCTCAGCCGGCCGCAGTACCCCTCGACCGCGTCGTACCCGGTGAAGTCCTCGGTCATGGCGCACGTCTAGCAGCTGCGACGCGTGCCACTCGCCCAGCGTGCACACTGGCTGCGTGCTCGACATCGTCGACCTCACCGACATCGCCCGCCCCGCCGACCGCGAGCCGTTCCACCGCGCGCTGGCCCAGCTGCACGCGGCGGAGTGGGCGCACCTCTACGACCCGACGGTGTGGAACGAGGACATCGCCGCGGCCGAGTTCGCAGGCATGTCCGCCGAACCCGGTGTGCCGCGCACGCTCCTCGCGTTCGACGGACCCGAGCGCTCGTTGGCCACGCTCGCCGGCTCCGTGTGCCTGCTGGCCAGCGACGATCTCGCCGGATGGAACGACGTCGGCCCGTGGCTGGCGAGCCTGTGGGTGATGCCGCACGCGCGCGGACGCGGCGTCGGCGCGACGTTGACGGCCCGGTGCGTGGCGCTCGCCGGCGAGCTCGGTCACGACGAGGTGTTCCTGTTCACCGCGGGGCAGGAGGCGTACTACGCGACGCGTGGCTGGCGTCCCGCGGGAACGGCGACGGCCAACGGCACACCGGCGGCGGTGATGGTGCGCCGCACGAGCCCGAACGCGGCGCGGCGTTCGGTGGCGTCGACGTGGAGCGGGAACCCCGACATCGCCGGCGCGTACTCGTTCCTCCGCCCGGGCGGCACGTCCGCCCACCGCGACGCGCTCGGTGAGGAGGCTGCGCCTGGCCTGTGGTTCGCGGGCGAGCACACGTGGTCGGCGTCGCCGGGCACGATGCACGGCGCGTGGTTCAGCGGGGAGCGTGCCGCGGCGGCGGTGATCGCCGAGGGTCATCGCCGCGCCGTCGTCGTCGGCGCGGGGCTTGCCGGACTCGCCGCCGCTGCCCGGCTGCGCGAGGGCGGGTTGGACGTGCGCGTGCTCGAAGCAGGTCCGCGACCTGGCGGTCGAGCGGCGACCGACCGCACGATCGGGGTGCCGTTGCACCTCGGTGGCGCGTGGCTGCACGGCACGATCGGCCACCCCTTGGCCGGCCTGGACTCGGTGGCCTGGAGCTGGGCGCGCACCACGACGTTCGTGGCCGGATCGGGTGCGCTGCCGGTCGCGCAGCAGCGGCGGCTGCAGCAGATCGACGCTGCCATCGAGCACGATCTCGCGACGGCCGCCGCGACCGACGCTGCCGACCATCCGCTCGGTCCGGTGGTTCGTCGGTCGCTCGCGGCACGAGCCGTCGAGCCGCTCGATCGCGCCGTCGTCGGGGCGTGGATCCGCGGCTCGTACGAGAACCTCTACGCGGCGCCGCTGGACGAGCTCTCGCTGCGCAACCGCGCCGA
>JAODBQ010000272.1 GCA_025464045.1 Ilumatobacteraceae bacterium | reverse complement strand
ACCTCGTTGACCATGAACCTCGAGCAGGCGATGACCTCCTTCGCCTGATACGTCAGCCACCACTCGATCGCGTTCACCTCGGCCGGTATCCCGCTGGGGACGATCCCGCCGTGACGCCCGCGCTCGGTGGCGTGGATGGTGGCGACGAGGGGCACGTCCCACAGCGTCTTCAGCGTGTCCGCCGACCAGGCGACGAGCCAGTCGTGGGCGTGGATCACCTGCGGCCGCCAGGTGCCGAGCCGGGCGGCGAGCTGGGTGATCTGATGGTTGGCGGAGGCCATGCGCGCGACGAGGTTGTCGTCGGGCAGCCAGGGCAGGTCGATGTTGGCGCGCAGCACGCGCACACCCTCCACGGTGTGGTCGTCCTCGACGGCCGGGTGGTGCAGGCTGAAGACGACGACCTCGTGCCCGGCCCTCGTCATCGCCCGTGCCAACCCGTCCACGTGGGCAGCGATCCCCCCGACGACCAGGGGCGGGTACTCCCACGACAGCATCAACACGCGCATTCACCCGACCGTAGCCCCCGCCCCTCGTCAGCCACTCGCCTACGCTCAGCAGTCGTGTTGCTCTCAGATCTCGACCTCCACCTGTTCGGCGAGGGCAACCACCGTCGGCTGTGGACGTTCCTCGGCGCACATCCGCTTCCCGCCGACGATCCGAACGGCCCCGGCGTGCGGTTCGCGGTGTGGGCGCCGAACGCACGCCAGGTCTACGTGGTCGGCGACTGGAACACGTGGGGCGAGGGCACCAAGCTGCAGCCGCAGGGTCGTTCGGGGATCTGGGCGGGCGTCGTTCCGTCGGCGCAGACGTGGGACCGCTACAAGTTCGCCGTCGTCGGCGCGGACGGCCGGTCGCGGTTGAAGGCCGATCCGCTCGCGTTCCACACCGAGACCCCCCCGGCACAGGCCAGTCGGGTGGCGCCGGCGTCCAACCACGAGTGGGGTGACGAGTCCTGGATGACGGCTCGTGGCACGGGGACGGGGTTCCCGCTGCGGATCTACGAGGTCCACCTCGCGTCGTGGCGCCAGGACCTCACGAACTATCGCGAGATGGCCGAGCAGCTCGCGGATCACGTCCATCGCCTCGGCTTCACCCACGTCGAGCTGCTGCCGATCGCCGAGCATCCGTTCGGCGGCTCCTGGGGCTACCAGGTCACGGGGTACTTCGCGCCGACGTCGCGCTTCGGTGCGCCGGACGACTTCCGCGCGTTCGTCGACATCCTCCACCGGCGGGGGATCGGCGTCATCGTCGACTGGGTGCCCGCACACTTCCCCAGGGACGATTGGGCGCTCGCCCGCTTCGACGGCACGGCGCTCTACGAGCACGCCGATCCGCGTCAGGGCGAGCACCCGGACTGGGGCACGCTCGTCTTCAACTACGGCCGCAACGAGGTCCGCAACTTCCTCGTCGCCAACGCGCTGTACTGGCTCGAGGAGTTCCACGTCGACGGGCTCCGCGTGGATGCGGTGGCGAGCATGCTCTACCTCGACTACTCGCGCGAGCCGGGTCAGTGGATCCCCAACCGCTACGGCGGGCGGGAGAACCTCGACGCGATCGGGTTCCTGCGTCAGCTCAACGCGGCGGTGCGCACCGACGTCCCGACGGCGATGGTGATCGCCGAGGAGAGCACGTCGTGGCCACGGGTCACCGACGCGGTCGAACACGGCGGCTTGGGGTTCACTCACAAGTGGAACATGGGCTGGATGAACGACTCGCTGGCCTACATGCGCACCGACCCGATCCATCGCGCGCACCACCACCGCGAGCTGTCGTTCGGTCTGCTGTACGCCTTCACCGAGCGGTTCGTGTTGCCGCTGAGCCACGATGAGGTCGTCCACGGCAAGGGCAGTCTGCTCGGCAAGATGCCCGGCGACGATTGGCAGCGGTTCGCCAACCTGCGCGCGCTGTACGCGTGGATGTGGGCGATGCCGGGCGCGCCGCTGCTGTTCATGGGCGCCGAGATCGCGCCGTTCACCGAGTGGAACGAGAGCACGGGCCTGCCGTGGCACCTGCTCGAGCACGCGCCGCACCGCGGCGTGCACGACCTGCTCGTCGACCTCAACCGCGTCGCCGTCGAGTGGCCGGCGATGTGGGAGCGCGACCACGAGCCGACCGGTTTCCAGTGGCTCGACGCGGACGACGCGCCCGAGTCGGTGTACGCCTTCCTGCGCTGGGGCCATGCCGGTGCCAGCGTCGTCGCTTGCGTCGCCAACTTCACACCGGTTCCGCGCCCGGGGTACCGGGTGGGCCTGCCGTGGGCGGGGGAGTGGGACGTCATCCTCGACACCGATGCCGCTGGTTACGACGGCAGCGGCTTCCGCGGCGATTCGGCCACCGCGACGGCCACGACCGAGATCACCTGGCAGCACCAGCCGGCCTCCGCCGTGATCGACCTTCCCCCGCTCGGCGTCGTCCTCCTCGGCAAACGCCGCCCCTAGCCCTCCCACGGTTGACGTGCGGCGCGGGGAACCGGCAGCGGGCAACTGGGCCGGGGGACTTCGTAGGCTCGGCGGTCGTGTTCCAGTTGCTCCGTGATCCGCGCACCCGGACCGTCGTCACCGCCAGCATCACGCTCGGGGTCGCCGTCGGGGTGTTCGGGATCTCGTTCGGTGTCGGGGCGGTGAGCGCGCACGCCACCGTGCTGCAGGCATGCGCGATCTCGCTGCTCGTGTTCACGGGGGCGTCGCAGTTCTCGGCGATCAGCGTGCTCCTCGCGGGAGGTTCGTACTCCTCCGCGCTCGGTGGCGCACTCGTGCTCGGGGCGCGCAACGGCGTCTACGGACTGGCGATGTCCACGCACCTCACCGGCCGGCTGGGCACGCGCGTGCTCGCCGCACAGCTGACGATCGACGAGTCGACGTCGATGGCCCTGGCCCAGGACGACGAGCAGCACCGTCGCGTCGCCTTCTGGATCACGGGTTGCAGCGTGTTCGTCTTCTGGAACCTCGGTACGCTCGTCGGCGCGCTCGCCGGCCGGGCGATCGATCCACAGACGTTCGGGCTCGACGCGGCCTTCCCCGCCGCCTACGTCGCGATGGTCTGGCCGCTGCTGCGCGGCCGGCGGCCGCTGATGGCCGCGGCGATCGGCGCGGTGGTCTGCGTCGCGCTGATCCCGTTCGCGCCGATCGGGGTGCCGATCCTGTGCGCCGCCCTCGCCGTGCTGGTCGGTGTGCCCGCCCCAGCGCCGATCGAGACCCGCGCCGCCGAGGTCTCCCGATGAGCTGGTGGTTCATCCTCGTGCTCGCGGCCGGATGCTACGCGTGCAAGGTCATCGGTCTGGTCGTGCTCGGCGGCCGCGTGCTGCCGCCCGTCGTCGAGCGGTGCCTCGCACTGATCCCCGCGGCGATGATCAGCGCGCTGGTCGTGCTGAACACGTTCTCCACCGGGCACGACCTGACCATCGACGCCCGCGCCGCCGGCGTGGGTGCAGCCGTGGTGGCCGCGTGGCGCAAGGCGCCGTTCATCGCGGTCATCGTCATCGGCGCCGCCGTCACGGCAGGCGTGCGCGCCATGTCCTGACCGGCCCCGAGCACCACGGTCATGGCACGTCGACCCTGAGCGCCTCCACCTGTTCCTTGAGTTGCTTGAGGTTGCGGTTCCACATCACCGACAGCACGGTGCGCCCGCCGATCGTCGCGCCGATCGGACCCGCCAGCCACCACGGGAAGCGCAGCTCCTCGGTCCACGAGAACCGGGTGCGCCGGCCGAGGTCGATCGGCTCGAGCGTGAACATCCCCGCACCCGTGACGACGCCGGTGTGCAGGACGCCCATCGTGCGCCCTGGCGACCAGTCGGTGATCTCCATCAGGTCCGTGAGCGTCAGCGGCCCGATCTTGGTGTCGCACTCGAACCGCGTCCCGACGCCGCGCTCTTGCTCACCGAGGAACCGGATCGCGACCGCGTCGCTCATCCAGTCGACGTGGCGCTCGACCGGTTCGATGTACGACCACACCTCGTCCGGTGTCGCGTCGATCTCGACGCTGACGTGGACTCGGGCCATCGGCGCCGTCGACACGGCTGTGCCGCGATCAGGCCTTGATCGACACGTGGCGGAGCTGCTCGGCGGCGATCTCCGGAGGCATGATGTTGATCATCACGCCGGTGCCGCGCTCGAAACCGGCCGTGGTGACCAGCTTCGGGAAGAGGTGCAGGTGCCAGTGGTAGGCGCCGTGGTAGTGGTGCGGCGCCGTGTGGAAGACCATGTTGTACGACACGTCGCCGTGCAGCTCGCGCATCATGTCGAGCGAGTCGCGGATGGCGAGGCCGAACGAGGTGAGCGACTCGTTGCTGGCGTCGGTGAGGTGCAGCTCGTGACGCCGCGGGATGATCAGCAGCTCGTACGGCGTGCCGCTCCAGTACGGGCAGACGCAGACCACGTCGTCGTTCGCGAACAGGACGCGCTTGCCGTCGACCAGTTCGGTCTCGACGGTGGCGCAGAGGATGCACCCGCCCTCGAACCGGCTGAACGCACGCTGCTCGTCGAGGATCTCGCCCGGCACGAACGGCAGACCGAGGAGCTGGCCGTGGGGGTGGGCGATCGAGGCGCCGGCCTCACGTCCGTGGTTGATGATCGCCTGCGTGTAACGCACGTTGGGCGTGAGCGCGTGCTCCTCGAGACGACGCTTGATCACGTGCATCATCTCCGCCGCATCGCTGTCGGTGAGCGGGTGGCCGCGGAGGTCGTGGAACGGCGAGATCACGAGCACCTCGTGGATGCCGCTCGCCTCGGCCTCGACGTGGACCGGGCCGAGGTGGTGGACCGCGAAGGGTTCGTCACCGTCGAAGGCCGGGTACAGGTTGGGGATCACGCGGATCTTCCAGCTGCCACCCTCGTCGACCGTCTCGAGCGCCGGCAGCGTCGCTTCCTCGTTGCCTGGGCAGAACGGACAGGGGCGTGCCGGATCCGACTCGACCTCGGCGGTACGCGGGCGGAAGTCGGTGGGGCGCCCGGCTCGTTCAGAGACGATCGTCACCCAGCGACCAGTGAGGGGATTCAGGCGCAGTTGACTCACAGCCCTGTCAGCCTAGAACCTTTCTTGCCACACTGGACGTCTCCTCCACGTCAGCTGCGCGCGCGTAGGCGCTGACCTGCCGGGGACTGCTCGCGTCGAACCGTTCGCCTGCGAACGACCCCCACCGTGCGACGAGTCCGAGGCCGGCCGACGCCGCCATCGCGTCGAGCTGTGCTGGCGTCGCGTACCGGATCGCCCATGGTCGCAGCCGAACACCGCCGGCTTGGGTGATGTCGATGTACTGACCTTCCATCGTCTGCGCGGCCTGGTTCGCGTGCGCGACGCTGAGCACGACGCGGTCCGCCGTGATCGAACGAACGGTGACCGTGCTGGCGCCGTCGGTGGCGTCCTCGGTGGGCACGAAGGACTCGATCACGAAGCAGCCGCGGTCGGCCATCCGCTGTTCGACGGCGACGAAGCACGCCGCCTGCTGCTCGGCGGTGGGGAGCGCGAAGAACGTGTTGTAGGCGACGAACACCAACCCGAACGGCCCGGGAGGCAACCCGGACGGCATCTCCCCGAGGACCGGGCGCACCGAGCGCTGTGGATCCTTCGCGCCGAGCCGGGCGAGCATCGCCGCGCTGGCATCGAGGCCGTAGACCACGGCGTCGATCGACGCGACCGCGGCGGCGAGCGGGATGGCCAACCGTCCGGTGCCGACGCCGAGCTCGAGCACGTTGGCACCGGGTGCGGTGAGCGCGCCGAGCAGACGGACCGTGGCGGCAACATCGCTGATCTCGCCGTACCAGTCGTCGTACACATCTGCGAAGGCGTCGCCGTAGGTCGCCTCGGTGTAGCCGTGCACCCCCCAATCTTCGACCATGACGGGCCCGTTGAGCCAGTGGGCCGGCTTCGGGTCCGGGGTCGAGCGTCACGCT
>JAODBQ010000260.1 GCA_025464045.1 Ilumatobacteraceae bacterium | reverse complement strand
CGCAGACGGCAACTCGGACCCGGGCTCCGGCGCGGCGACGGCCTCGTCCACGTTGGCGTCGCATGAGGCGGAGACTGTAGTGGGGCGGCCGCAGCACAGACCCGGCACCAGCGCGCGCCGCTGGGCGACGTGCGTCGGCCGTCAGTCGCGCGGGTCGTCCAAGCGGCCCCAGTCCGGCGGCAGCTGCTCGATCGACGACGGGTACTCGCCGGCGGCGAAGATCGCCCCGGCCCACGGTTCGACGAGCGACAGCAGCTCGTCGTAATCGTCGCCGAGCGCGTCGAGGATCGGGCGTTGCTGGATGTCCGTGGAGACCTCGATCGATTCGCGCAGCTCCCTGCCGCGCTCGGTCAGCGCGACGGGGTCGCCGTCGATCAGGCCGTCGGCGCGCAACCGTTCGAGCCCGGCATCGAGATCGCTCGGCGTCCAGCCGCGTCCGCTGTGGTAGCGCTTGGTCGGCATCCCGTAGTACGCCTCGGCCATCAACCCGGCCTCGATCGGGTCGAGCCCGGCCGCGATCCACGACGCGATGTGCGAGTCGCCGCGGTGCTCGCGCACGCAGTCGGCGTGGCGCCACGCCGCGCCCCACGCTGTGGTGGGGACCGGCAGCGAACGGAGACCGGAGTAGAGGAACCGGCCCGCCTCGCAGCCGCCCGCCGCGGCTCGAGCGAGCAGCTCGGTGGCGCGGGGCAGTGCGTCAGGCGTACCGAGGATGCGCGTCAGCGCAGCGGTGGCACCGCGCTCGCGTGCCGCGAGCACGGCGTCGACGCCCGCGATCGTCCAGCCGCGCGTGACGGCGGGGATGATCAGCTTCGGGTTGAACACGCCGAACGCCGCGACCACGACCTCGCCGGGCACCTGACCCATGCACCCGGCGCGGCTGCAGTAGTACCCGGACAGGTCGGCGAGCGTGAGGTACTCGCCGCCGCCCACGCCGGGACCGAAGCCGAGCGCGGTGAACTCGTCGTGGATCTCCTGGGCGAAGTACACGATCCCGGCGATCGGCTCGACCGCGTTGCGCAGGCGACGGGCCTTCGTGCTCATCTCGCGCGGATCACGGGCATGGGTTGTTGTCGTCGACGACATGTGGAGTCCTCCGGACGGGATCGTCAGCTGGGAGTGGCGCCGAAGGTGCGCAGACCGTTGCGCTCCATCCAGGCGTTGACGTCGGGCGAGAGCACGGCCTCCTGCGGCGACGAGGGGTAGTAGCCGTGCGCGACGCGGATCGCCGCGCCCCAGGTCTGCAGGTGGGCGACCAGCCCGACCAGATCGTCGCCGAGCGCATCGGTCATCAACGCGCACAGCGCGTCGGTCGCCGACTCGACGGTCTCGCGCGCGGCGCGCCCGGCGGGCGTCGGCGCATCGCCGTCGAGCATGCCGCGGGCCTGGAGCCACGCCTCGGCCGCGGCGAGCTGATCGTCGTCCCAGCCGCGCCCTGCGGCGTAGCTGCGCGGCGGCATGCCGGCACATCGCTCGGTGAGCACCTGCAGCTGGCAGCCGTCGAAGCCGGACGCTGCGGACGCGGAGATGTGCGCGTCGCCGCGGAACTCGCGCAGCTCGTCGCCGAGGCGCCACATCAGGCCGATCGAGTCGGTCGGCACCTCCAACGCCAGCAGGCCGGCGAACATCGGGCGACCCGCGACGGCCAGCGGCGCGACGGCTCGCTGCAACAGTTCGACGACTCGGTCGATGCCCTCCGGCTGGGCCCCGAGGATTCGTACGAGCTGCGCCACGGCGCCGCGAGTGCGGGCGGCGACGACGCTGTCGGCGTCGGCGATCTCCCACGCGCGCGTCACCGCGGGAATGACGACGGCCGGGTTGAACACGCCGAACGCAGCCGCGACGACCTCGCCGCGGACCTGGCCGAGGATGCCGCCTCGGCTCGCGAAGTAGGCCACGCCATCGGGCAGCGCGACGCCACCCCAGTGCTCCGTGGCCCAGCCGGCACCGGTGATCGGACCGGGGCTCGGGCCGAAGCCGAGCGCCTGGTACGCAGCATGGGCCTCCGGCGCGAAGTACACCGATCCGATCACCGGTTCGAGTGAGATGGAGAGCGCGCGACTCCGCGCGTTGGACTCGGTGAGCGTGTTTGTCGGCACCGACGTCCCCCGTGTCTCTCGTGTCGGTCTACAAGGTTACGCACAGGGACTTGCTCACAACATTGTCGTGTGCAAGATTGACGACGTCGTCAACTCGGGGTTGACGCACCGCCGACGCGTCAACGAGGCGCGCGGCTGCAGGGGGAACAAACGTGAACAAGACGAGAGCACTCGTTGGACTCTGTGTGACCGGAGTCCTCTTCGTCACTGCCTGTGGCAGCGACAAGAAGTCGAGCTCCACCGCCGCCGCGACCGCGACGACCGCCGCAGGAGCAACCACTGTGGCCGGTGCGAGCACCACTGCTGCCGGGTCGACGGCCGGGACGACAGGCGGCTCCGCCGCCGGCACGACCGGCGGTTCAGCAGCACCTGCCTCCACGGCAGCGCCGACGAAGGCCGATCCGAGCAAGTCGCCCATCACGGTCGGTTACCACAACCTGGAGGGCGGCGCGATCTCGCTGCCCGAGGTCCGTGAGGGCTTCGAGTCCGGGTTGAACTACATCAACGAGGAGCTCGGCGGCATCAACGGCCATCCGTTGAAGGCCGACTACTGCAAGACCGACGTCACGCCCGAGTCGTCTGTCAACTGCGCGAACACGTTCGTCCAGAACAACGACGTGATGGCCGTGCAGGGTGTCGACCCGCTCGCCGACGCAGCGCTGCCGATCCTCAAGCAGGCCGGCATCGTCGAGTTCGGCTTCTTCGCCTTCAGCCCGGCCATGAACAAGGCCGTCGGCGACGCCTACTTCTCGTTGTTCTCCAACGAGGAGGGCTACGCAGCCGACCTGATCACGCAGAAGAGCCTCGGCGCGAAGTCCGAAGCGGTCGTCCAGGCCGACCTTCCGTCCGCTCACGCGGCGTACGACGACGTGATCACGCCCGCCGCGAAGAAGATCGGGATGACGATCTACCCGTTCTACTACCCGACCCAGGCCGACTGGACCACGCTCGCGGCCACGATCCTGGCCTCGAACCCGGACTCGATCAGCTTCACGGCTGCCGAGGATTCGGTCTGCCTGGCGGGCGTACCGGCGTTGCGCGCCGCAGGGTACACCGGCGTGATCCACGCCTCGTCGTGCTCGCAGATCATCACCGATCTGGACCCGAAGGTCCTCAACAACGTGATCAGCCACAACGAGTTCTACTACCCGACGTTCACGTCGATCCCGGCGAAGGCGCAGAGCGACATCGACATCTACACCAAGTACATCACGCGTGATCACCCGGATTACAAGAGCCTCGTCTACACCGAGCTCGGCTTCCACGTCGCGGTCCAGGCCGCCGACATGCTCCGCCAGGTCCCGGGCGACGTGTACACCGCGGCTTCGGTGAAGGCCGCGATGGGAACCACCAAGGGCACGGAGTTCTTCCGGACCAACGGCTACGACTGCTCCAAGCCCACCTGGCCGGGCACGACGGCGTGCGGTAGCGGACTGATCTTCACCAAGATCACCCCCGATCGCAAGAAGGAAGTCCTCCCGAACCAGCCGGTCGACGTCAGCGAGTACAAGCCCGCGGGCTGATCGGTCCAGAACCGTGACGAACCCCAGCCGAACTCACAGGAAGACATACCGCACGTGACCCAGTACCTGCTCTTCTTCGTGCTCGGCCTCAGCGTCGGGGCGGTGTATGCCGCCCTGACGATGGGGATCGTCGTCACCTACCAAGGCACCGGCGTGATCAACTTCGCCGCAGCGGCCATGGCCACCGTGCCGCTGTACGTGTTCAGTGATCTGCAGGCAGGAAAGTTGACCCTGCCGTTGCCCTGGTTGACGTCCTTCGACGTCGGCAAGCTGCCGACGTGGTCGATGGTCGTGATCGCGCTGATCGTTGCCGGCCTGCTCGGGGCGTTGATACAGGTCGCGGTCTCGCGACCGCTGCGAACGGCGCCGGTGCTCGCCAAGGTGGTCGCCGCGGTCGGCATCATGTTGACGCTGCAGGCGGCGGTGGCGTTGAAGTACGGCACCGAGGCGCGGCCGCGCACGACGATGCTGCCGACCGGTTCGGTCAGCCTCGGCAGCGCCAAGATCCCGGTCGACCGGTTGTGGTTGACAGGTCTGGTGATCGTCCTCGGCGCCGCGCTGGCGATCTGGTTCCGCAAGTCACGCACCGGTCTGGCCATCCAGGCGGCGGCGGAGAACGAGCGGGCGGCGTCGTTCGCCCGGCTCTCCCCGCAGACGCTCGGGATGGTCACCTGGGTGCTCTCGAGCGTGTTCGTCGGTCTGGTGATGATCATCGCCGGTCCCGCCAGCGGCGTCATCACGCCCGGCAACCTCACCCTGCTCGTCATCCCGGCGCTGGCTGCGGCGTTGATCGCCCGACTGAGCTCGCTGTGGGTGGCCCTCGTCGGTGCGCTGCTGCTCGGTGCGTTGCAGGCCGAGCTGCAGTTCATGTCGGGCACGAAGTCGTGGTGGCCCGATTGGGCCAAGCAGGGCCTCAACGACGCCATCCCGTTCATCGTGATCGTGATCACGCTGTACCTGCTCGGCCGTTCGATCCCGATGCGTGGCGACGACACGCGGTCCAGCCTGCCGCCGGTGATCCTGCCGAAGAACCGACCGCAGGTCATCGCCGTCCTGTGCGTCGCCGGTGTGATCATCCTCGCCGTCACGAGCGGCAGCTACCGGTTCGGCGTGATCTCCAGCCTCGCGGCTGCGCTCATCGCACTCTCGCTCGTCGTCCTCACCGGGATGGTCGGACAGATCTCGCTCGCGCAGGCAGCGTTCGCCGGTGTCGCCGGACTCGTGCTGTCGAAGATCGGGACCGGCGTCCCGTTCCCCTTCTCGCTGATCATCGCGGCGATCTTCGCGGCACTCGCCGGTGTGATCGTCGGGCTGCCGGCGCTGCGCATCCGCGGCGCGCAGCTGGCGGTGGTGACGCTCGCTGCCGCCTTGACGTTGGAGAAGTTCATCTTCGCCAACCCGAAGATCCTCTCCGCCACGGCGAACCTGATCCCGGACCCGAAGCTGTTCGGGATCAACCTGTCCATCCGCAAGGGTCGCGACATCGCCCGCTTCCCGTTCGGGATCATGGTGCTCGTCGTCGTCGTGATCGCGTTCATCCTGATCGGCAACATGATGCGCGCCGGCAGCGGCCGCAAGATGCTCGCGGTGCGCTCCAACGAGCGTGCTGCGTCGTCGATCGGCATCAACGTGGCCGGCATCAAGTTGTCCGCGTTCGCACTCGCCTCGTTCCTCGCCGGTCTCGGTGGTGCGCTCATCGGCTACAGCCGTGGTCAGTTCTCGGCCGACTCGTTCGGGGTGTTCGTCGGGCTCAGCTTCCTGGCCATCGCCTACCTCGGTGGGATCACCAGCGCCAGTGGCGCACTCGTCGCCGGTGCGGCGTCGGCGCTCGGGATCATCTTCGTGATCTTCGATCGCAACCTGCACCTCGGCTCGTATTACGCGCTGTTCAGCGGGTTCTCGTTGATCCTCACCGTCGTGCTCAACCCGGTCGGCATCGCCGGCAAGACGCGCGCCGACTTCGACAAGCAGCGGGCGGGGCGCGCCGCGAAGCGCAAGGCGAAGCAGCCCGCACCGCTGTCGCTGGGCGAGGAGTTCGGCGACGAGGTGATCCCGGCCGCACCGGCGGTTCGCAACATCGGCGAGATCGCCCTGCGCACCGCCGGCATCACCGTCCAGTACGGCGGTCTGCGTGCCGTCAACGAGGTCACGATCGAGGTCCGCGAGGGTGAGATCGTCGGGCTGATCGGTCCGAACGGCGCCGGCAAGACGAGTTTCATCGACGCGATCACCGGGTTCACCCCGTGCAGCGGCGAGGTCTACCTCGGCGAGGAGCGGATGAGCGGTGTCGCCGCCCACCAGCGGGCGCGCAAGGGGCTGGTGCGCACCTGGCAGTCCGTCGAGCTGTTCGAGGATCTCTCGGCCGCGGCGAACGTGCGGGTCAGCGACGACGTCGGCAAGGACGGCTGGAAGATCCTGCGCGACATGTTCCGTCCGAACCCGCCGGCGTCGAAGGCCGTGCACGACGCGATCGCGCTGATGTCGCTCGGCGACGTCGCCGACCGGCGTCCGTCCGAGCTGCCGCTCGGCCGCCAGAAGGCGTTGGGCGTCGCCCGCTCCCTCGCCCTGAAGCCGAAGGTGCTGCTGCTCGACGAGCCCGCCGCCGGACTCGACACCGCGGAGAGCGTCGCCTTCGGTGACCACCTCAAGCAGATCGCCGCCACGGGCGTCGGCTGCCTGCTCATCGACCACGACATGCACCTCGTGCTCGGCGTGTGCGACCGGATCTACGTGATCGAGTTCGGCACGCAGATCGCCAGCGGACGGCCGGAGGAGGTCCGCCGCGATCCTGGCGTCGTCGCCGCGTACCTCGGCTCGTCCCAGTCCGACGACGAGACCGCCACCACCCAGACCCCCGCAGCGAGCACATCATGAAGAACCTCATCGAGACCCGCAACCTGGTCTGCGGCTACGGCAAGCTGCCGGTGGTCCGCGATCTGAACATCACCGTCGGCGAGGGCGAAGTGGTCTGCCTCCTCGGCGCGAACGGTGCCGGCAAGACCACCACCCTGCTGACCATCGCCGGCGCGCTGCCTGCGCTGTCGGGCGAGCTCGACGTGATGGGCGCACCCGTCACGTCGGCGAAGGCCCACGAGATCGCCCGTCGTGGCCTCGGGATCGTGCCCGAGGGCCGTGGTCTGTTCTACCGCCTCACGGTCGCCGAGAACCTCCGCCTGCGCCGGCATCGCCAGTCCACGGTGGAGATCGAGGACGTGCTCGGCTACTTCCCGGCACTGCGCAACCTGATGGGCCGGCGCTCGGGGCTCCTCTCCGGCGGTGAGCAGCAGATGCTCGCGCTCGCCGGTGCACTGGTCGCCGATCCGAAGGTCGTGATGCTCGACGAGATGAGCCTCGGCCTGGCCCCGATCATCGTCGAGCAGCTGCTGCCGACGGTGCGCGACATCGCCGACAAGCGCGGCATGGCCGTCCTGCTGGTCGAGCAGCACGTGCTCGCCGCGCTCAACGTCGCCGATCGCGGTTATGTCCTCGCCCACGGGTCCGTCGTCGCCGAAGGCTCGTCCGCCGAGCTGCGCAAGGACGCCGAGCTCCTCGAGGCCAGCTACCTCGGCGACGAGAAGGCCCTCGAGGCCGCCGAGGCGGCCGACCTCATCTGAACGCGCCACCGCCCGCCGAAACCCGGTCGAGCGGGATCCGGCGGGCGGCCGCTGCCGCTCAGTGCGGCCGGCGACGGACGTCAGGTCGGGACGAGCCAGTCGTCGAGCGAGAAGTCCTGCTTCGCGTACTTGTTGTCGACCAGGAACGACTTGGTGCCCTCGAGCAGGGTCCGTCCGGCGTCGGTGAACGGCGCCCTCGGGTACTGGGCGAAGGTGCCGTCGGCACCGAGGACGTTGATCTCCTTCATCACCGCGAGGCCGATGCCCTGTGCGCTCGCGGTGTACTGGTTGAAGGCATCCGGCGCGGCGTTGATCTCGTCGACGGCCGCGGCATGCGCGGCGCGCCACGTGGCGGGGAGCTCGGGATGCTTCCTCAGGGCATCGCCGGTGATCACGGTGACGCTCGTCCCGACGAGGTCGGGATGATCGGTCGCGGCCTCGTCGATGACGACGTAGCCCTGGTTGCGCAGCAGCACGGCCGCGGTGGCGGTCGACGCGATCGCGGCGATGTCGCCACGGTCGAGCGCGGCCTTCTGATCGGGCGGGGGCACGATGTTGACGACGGTGACGTCGTTGGTGAGCCCCTTCTGGGCGAGCAGGCCACGCAGGTAGCGGTCCATGTACGAGCCCTGGGCGACGGCGATCGACTTGCCCGCGAGGTCCTCGACGGTGGCCGGGCCACCGGTCTTGGTGACGATCCAGGCATCGATGCCGACCGAGCTCTGCACGAGCACGTGGCTGTCGAGCCCGCCGCTCTTGGCGACGATCGCCGGCGTGTCGCCGTAGAGGCCGATGTCGAGTGCGCCGGCCTGCACGGCCTGGTTGAGGTTGGGTCCGTTCGGGAACGCGGCGAGCTCGAGCTTCGTCGCACCCGACGCGGCGAGGATCGCGTCGAGCTTGCCGTTGGCGTGCGAGTAGCCCTCGGGTCCACCCCAGTTCTGGTTGGTCGAGATGAACCCGACGCGCAGCGTGTACGGGTCGGAGGGTGTGAGCGTGGACGCGGGCGCGGCCGCGCTCGACGTCGACGCAACCGCAGCGGACGTCGGGCTCGACGTCGACGGCGAGACGACGGTCGTCGCGGCGGCGGTGGAAGCCGCTGCCGCGGTGGTGGCCGGGCTCGTCGACGAGCTGCCACCACTGCTGCCGCACGCGGCGAGTGTGGTGACAGCGACGACGAGCATCGCGGCGCGGGCGCGCCGAAGCATGGGTGTGACGTGCATGGAAGGGACAGCTCCTGGTTGGGGTGCGACGTGAACGGGGATTGCGCTGAGGGGTGCGGGCAGCTCGGTTCAGGAGGCCCGGCGTGCGTCCTCGACAGGCGCCGGTGGCGGCAGGTTCTCCATCTTGGCGAACTGGGCGCGCAGCGGCCGTCCGGACGCCTTCTTCGCGGTCAGCACGTCGCCCGGGCGCCAGCCGAGGTCGCGCCGGTACTTGCCCATCAGGCCGCTGGCGATCAGGAACTCCTCGTCGAGGAACGGTGAGTCCGACAGCACGGCGTCGGTCGTCGGGGCGACGAACATCGCGTCGACCGGGCAGTACGCCTCGCACAGGAAGCAGGTCTGGCAGTCGCCTTGGCGGGCGATCACCGGGTGGTCGCCCGGCATCGCGTCGAAGACGTTGGTCGGGCAGACCTTCACGCACAGGTCGCAGTCGATGCAGCGGTCGCTGCTGATCACCTCGATCACCGTGCACCTCCTCCGGCCGCCAGCGCCATGCCGGAATCGACGCTCTCGAGCGACTCGGTCCCGGTCCACACCGCGTCGAGGCCACCGCTGATGGTGCGGTGGCGCTGGGCGGGATCGAGCGTCGGGAAGTCGTCGCGCTTGTGCATGCCGCGGCTCTCCGTGCGGGCGAGTGCGCTGCGGTACATCCATCGCGCCGTGGCCACCATCGCCGCGGCCTCACGAGCCTTGAAGGCGTCCTTGCCGTCGCCGAGCAGCGAGGATCGCGCTTCGCTCCAGGCGCTGTCGAGCACCGCGAGCGAGCTCGTCAGGCCGGGCCCGGTGCGGAAGTAGTTCTTGTCGTACGGCAGGACCTCGCCCTGCACCGTCGTGACGACGTCGCGGAACGCGTCGGCCGGGCCGGCGTTGCCCGTCGGACGCAGCGCGGCGGTGCCGGCGCCGCTGATCGAGCGGGTCCGGCCGGAGTCGCCGATCGTCAGCGCGTGCCGGGCAGCGCCCTGACCCGCCCACGTCCCCGACGAGATCGCCCATGCCGAGTTGTGGCTGCCACCGCCGGTGAACGCCCCGCAGATCAGCTCGCGGGTGGCGGCGTCGCCGGCCGCGAAGAGGCCGGGCACGGTGGTCGAGCACTCGTCGTCGACGATCCGTAGCCCGCCCGTGCCGCGCACGGTCCCCTCGAGGATCAGCGTCACCGGGAAGCGCTGGGTGAACGGGTCGACGCCGACGCGATCGAACGGCTGGAAGAAGTTGGGCTGCATGTCGCGCAGCACGCCCCACAGCTCCGGCTCGATCTGGTCGAGCTGGCAGAAGACGGGCTCGTTCAGCAACGTCCGGGCGATCACGGAGCGGCCGCGCTGCGACCCGGCGCCCTCGAGCACGCTGCCGTCCTCGCGGTAGAACGTCGAGAAGAAGTAGTAGGCGCTCTTCGTCACCGACGTCATCGCCGGGGCGAGGCTGTACGCGTTGGAGAACTCCATCCCACTGAGCTCGGCCCCCACCTCGGCACCGAGCAGGTAGCTGTCGCCGGTGTCCACGTTCGTGCCGAGCGCGCGGCTGAGGAACGCGCAGCCACCGGCCGCCACGACCACCGAGCCGGCGACGATCCGGTAGGTCTGACCCGTCTGGCGACGCAGCCCTCGCGCGCCGGCCACCGCGCCGTCGCTGTCGACGAGAAGCTCCAGCACCGGGCTGTGGTCGAGGATCGACGCGCCGGCTCCGATCACGCGCCGGCGCTGGCGCTTCATGTAGTCCGGCCCCTGCAGCCCGCCGCGCTCGGGCTCGCCGGCATCGTCCACCGGGAAGGGGTACGACACCACGTCCAGCTCGGGGACGCGGCTGTACGTCTCGTCGAGCACGCGGCGCATCCAGCGCCGGTCGGAGAGCCAGCCGTTCATCCCTTCCCGGCTGGCCATCGCCTGTTCGCGGGCCTCCGCCAGCGGCGGCACGAACCACACCCCGGTGCCCGCCGCCGCCGTCGCGCCGCTCGTGCCGCAGTACCCCTTGTCGACGAGCACGACCGCGGCGCCCGCCTCGCGGGCCTTGATCGCCGCCCACGTGCCGGCGGGTCCGCCGCCGATCACGAGGACGTCGGTGACGAGCTCGATGTCGTCGATGGGGAGCGCTTCGAGCGCAGGTTGCGTGGTCAT
>JAODBQ010000256.1 GCA_025464045.1 Ilumatobacteraceae bacterium | reverse complement strand
ACGCCGGCCGGGGCAGCGATCCAGGGCGAGGGCACGTGGACGCCGATCGGTCCGACGGCGGCGGGCGTGGCCGGCGCGTACGGCACGACGATCCGGCCCGACGCGGTGCACACCTCGATCCTCGACGCGGTCGTCTGGATCGACCCGCGCCTGCTCTCCCTGCGGCAGTACCCGGGCGCGAACATCCCCGGCGCGCCCTGGGACCGCCCCGATCACGTCGAAGCAGAACGTCAGCAGCAGCTCGTGGCGGCGTTCGCCGGCGGCTTCAGGCTTGCCGACTCCCGCGGCGGCGTGATCCTCGCGGGTGCTGAGCTCGCCCCGATGCGCACCGGCGGGGCCACGCTGGCGATCGACGCCAACGGCGTCCCGAACATCGGCATGTGGGGACGCGACATCGATCCCACATCGCCGCTGGACTCCGCCCGACAGAACCTCGACCTGATCGTTGACGCAGGCGCACCGGTGCCGGGGCTGCTCCAGGACCCCAACCGCAAGTGGGGCTTCACCGGGCCGCGGAACAAGAGCGCTGTGTGGAGGTCGGGTGCCGGCATCACGTCCGACGGTGCGCTCGTCTGGGTCGGTGGTCCCGGGCTGACGATCGAGACCCTCGCCGAGACGTTGGTGCGCGCCGGCGCGCTGCGCGGCATGCAGCTCGACATCAACCACGAATGGGTCGAGCTGAACACGTACACGACCGCTGCCGACGGGACGGTGTCGGGGACGCGCGTGCTCCCGGGCATGCAGCACAGCGGAGATCGCTGGCTCACCGAGGACACGCGCGACTTCATCGCCGTCTTCGCCCGTCCGCAATGAGCAGCCGATGACCATCTCGCTCCTCGCGGGGAGACCCCGACGCCTGTCGACGGAGCATCGGGTCGCGCCGTTCCTCCAGCGATGGGCCGGACTGCTCGTGGCCGCGGCGATGTGCGCCGCGTACCTCGTCGTGCAACCCGCCTCGGTCGACTACGCGAGCGGGGACTTCCGCAGCCGGCTGTTCCGCGGCGGGTCGCACGTCTGGAACAACCTGTGGTTCGGCGGGCACCCGCTCCCCGGCTTCGGGCTGATCCCACCCATGCTCGGTGCATGGATCGGCGTCGTGCCGGTCGGGATCGCATCCGTGCTCGTCGGGACATGGTGCCTGACGCTCGTCGTCGAGCACTGCCGGATCGTCCGTCCCGACCTCGGCGATCCGACGATCGCGAGCGTGCTGTTCGCCCTCGGGTGCGCGCTGAACCTGTGGTCGGGCCGCTTGACGTTCGGACCATCGGTGGCCCTCGGCGCAGGGTGCGTGCTGGCGATGCAACGTCGACGCTGGGTCATCGCCGTGCTGTGTGCGTTCGGCTGTGGGCTCTCCTCGCCGGTCGGCGCAGTGTCGCTCGCGATCGTAGTCGCCGGTTGCTGGTTCGTCGGCGCGTTCCCCCGCAAGCTCCTCCTCGTCGTGGCTGCGGCGGCCGTGCTGCCGATCGCGGTGCTCGGCGTCATCTTCCCCGAGGGCGGTTGGTACCCCTTCACCGGTCGCAGCATGATCGCCCTCACCATCGCGCTCGCCGTCGTCGGCTGGGTCGGACGGCGGGAACGGGTCATCGTCGCCGTCGTCGTCGCGTACGCACTGGTGGCCGCCGTCGCCTTCGTCGTGCGGTCCCCGCTCGGCGGCAACATCGTCCGCCTCGGATGGCTCGCCGCGGGCCCGGTCGCCGCGCTCGCGCTGCACCGACACCGGCGCGTGCTGCTGTCGATCGTCGCGGTGCTGTCGCTCATCTGGGGATGGTCCTACGCGAAGATGGCGTTCCTCCCCAAGGACGTCGTCGGGACGGAACGCTTCTACGACGCACTCGCGACGTACGTGCACACGCTCCCCGGCGGCGTGCAACGGGTCGAGGTCGTGCCCACCGAGACCTATCGTCAGGCCGACGAGCTCGCGCTCGAGATCAATCTCGCCCGAGGTTGGGAGACCCAGCTCGACCGCAAGTACAACCCGGAGCTGTACGACAAGGTGCTCAGCCCGGACACCTTCCACCGCTGGCTGCTCGACAACAGCGTCAGCCTCGTGGCCCTGCCGGTCGGCCGCCTGCAGCAGGCGGCGCACAACGAGATCGACCTCATCCGCTCCCACCCCGGCTACCTCCAGCTCGCGTGGGCGAGCCAGGACTGGCAGGTCTTCCGCGTCGTCGACGCCACGGCGCTGGCGACGAACGGCGCCGCGGTCACCACGGTGAGACCGGAGTCGCTGACGATCGCCGCCGCACGCCCGGGCACGTCGACCATCCGGTTCCGCTACACCAAGCTGTACCGGGTCACGACAGGCAACGCGTGCGTCAGCGAGGCTCCTGGCGGCTGGATCGACCTGCACGTCGCGACGCCGGGAACGGTCAGGTTGGAGGTGTCCCTGTCGCCCGCGACGTTGCTGGGCGCCGGCCAGCAGTGCGCGTGACGGCCGCGCCCGATGTTTACCGTCGTCAGACCTCGCATTGACCACGCTCTGCCATTGGCACCGCAGCCTGAGCGGATCGCGTTGACCAGCACATCTCACCGACGTGTCGCGGATCAGGCGGGACAGCGTGTCCGTCCCGGCGCGGTCACGCTGTTCCTGCGCTGGTTCGCGCTGCTCTGCGTGCCGGCCATCGTCGCGTCGGCAACCTCGTTCGTGAGCGCGATGGACGGCAGCGGCAACCTGACACCGGTCGAACGCTCGGTCGAGTGGCTGCGTGGTCACCACTTCGGCAACGTGGTGTCGTGGGTGGAGACGCAGTACTACGCCCGCCATCAGCCGCCGACCGGCGGCACCCTGACAGGTGGGCTGCCCGAGGCGGCGACCAACGAACCGACCCCGTCGTCGCCCGCAACGGGCCCGGCGAGCGTCGACAGCATCGACCCCGCGGCAACACAACCGGTCGCCGGTGAGGGGGTCTGGCAGGCGTACGGCGACACGAGCGGCGGCAGCACCGGCATGCAGGTCGCGTACCTGCGACCCGACGCCGTCCACGGGAGCGTGCTCGCCGGCGTGGTGCGCATCGATCAGCAACGCACGCTGCTGCGCCTCGTGCCGGGATCGCAAGAGCCCGGACACGGGCCATGGCCCGCCGGCAACAGCGTTGCCGCCGGCGATCGACCGGACCTCCTCGCGGCGTTCAACTCCGGCTTCCGCGTCGGCGACGCGCGTGGCGGGTTCGAGGAGGGCGGGCGCACCGTCGGAACGCTGCGCACCGGTGCCGCCTCGTTGCTGATCAGACCCGATGGAACCGCCGACGTCGTCGCCTGGACGTCCGATCTCACGACGACGCAGCAGCCGGTTGCGGTGCGCCAGAACCTCGACCTCATCGTCGACAACGGCGTTCCTGTCGACGGACTCGCCGACAACGCCGGCAACCGCTGGGGCAGGACCGTCGGCAACCGCCTGTTCGTGTGGCGTTCCGGCGTCGGCATCGACGCCAGCGGCCGGCTCATCTACGTCGCGTCCTCCGGGCTGAGCGTGACGACGCTCGCCCTGCTCCTGCAGCGAGCCGGCGCCGTCCGCGCGATGGAGCTCGACATCAACCAGTCCTGGGTCAGCTTCAACGTGTTCCACCACGACTCGAGCGGCATCCACGGAGACAAGCTGCTGGCGGCGATGGCCAAGCCGGCGAGCCGCTACCTCAGCGCCGACGCGCGCGACTTCTTCGCCGTCGTCGCCCGCCAGCCGCTGGACGCGCCACCGTCGGGATGAGGCGCTGGTTGCACGCCCTCACGGACGGCCTGATCGCGATCGTCGGCGCGCTCGCGCTGCGCGCGATGGGCGTCGGCTGGAACGTCGTGGCCGTGCTCGCCGTCCTCGCCGCCACGCTCGCGTTCCTGCTCATCGAACGTCCGCGGCGACATCGCCCCCGGCCGCGCGGCCGGCATCGCTGACCGGTCTCACAACAGGCGGCGCTGGTTCGCCCACGCGGTCAGCTCGTGCCGGTTCGACAGCTGCAGCTTGCGGAGCACAGCCGAGACGTGCGTCTCGATCGTCTTCACCGACAGGTGGATCGTGTTCGCAGCCTCCTTGTAGGTGTAGCCCCTGGCGATCAAGCGCATCACCTCCTGCTCGCGCGGCGTCAACTGGTCGAGCTCCGGATCGCTGGGCGACGGGAGGTGCCCCGAGAACGCGTCGAGCACGAATCCGGCGAGCCGCGGCGAGAACACCGCGTCGCCGTCGTGCACCCTGCGGATCGCATCGCCCAGCGACTCGGCGTCGATCGTCTTGGTCACGTAGCCGCGAGCACCTGCCCTGATCACGGCGACGACGTCCTCCGCGGAGTCCGACACGGACAGCGCGAGGAACACCGCCTCCGGCCATTCGCCCACGACCGCGGCGATGATCGCCCGCCCACCTCCGTCGGGCATGTGCACGTCGACGATCGTCACGTCCGGCCGGCGCTGCAGGATCAGGCGCACCGCGTCTGCAACGGTTCCCGCCTCGCCCACCACGTCGATCGTCCCCCCGAGCCCTGCCAGCTCGGCCTTCACGCCCGACCGGAACAGGGCGTGGTCGTCGACCAGGAACACACCGATCGCCGTCATCCCGGTGAGGTCCGGCGCTCGCGCTCCGCGTCCACGTGCAGTGGCACACGGAGGTGGACCTCGGTCCCCTCGCCGGGTGTCGAGTCGATGCGCGAGCTGCCACCGATGCGCTCCATCCTCGCCTCGATCGACTGGGAGATGCCGCGGTGCGCCCCGTCCCGCCCGGGGTGGCGGGCCGCCACGGCGTCGAAGCCGCGCCCCCGATCTCTGACGAACCCGTCAACGGCGTCGGCGAGGACCTCGACGTACACCGCCACGACCTCCGCGCCGCTGTGGCGGGAGGCGTTGACGCACGCCTCGCGCAGCGCCCCGCAGAACGCGACGAGGTCGGCATCCATCGGACGGTCACCGACGACGACGCGCTCGATCGGCACGTCGTGGCGCGCCTCCACCTCGGCGACGAGATCGTCGACCGCGGTGGACAGCGTGGCCGCCCCGTCGGAACGGTCCCCGTACAGCCAGGTCCGCAGTTCGTGCTCCTGTTGGCGGGCCAACGTGATCGTGCGACGCGGGTCGTCGGCGCTGCGCTGGATGAGCGCCAACGTCTGCAGCACCGAGTCGTGCAGGTGCTCGGCCATCGCCGCGCGCTCCTCCGAACGGACCCGCTGGCGGCGCTCGTCCGACGCGTCCTGGGCCAGCCGGGTCAGCCACGGCGCCAGCAGGACCGCGACACCGAGCACGCTCGCTGCGGTCGCGATGATCCCGGTCCGCACGTCGCCGGACACCTGTCGACCGGCGCCGACCCAGATCAGGCCAGCCGCGATCAACGCCGATCCGATCAGCACGCGAGCGCGGGCGTTGCGTCCGGAGAGCATGTCGGTGGCCGCGGCCAGCGGCGAGCGACGTACGTCGACGCCGGCGCGATCGCCGAACACGCCGAGCACCACCACGCCGGCGACGATGATGATCAGCGGCACCATCACCGGGTCGCCGAGCCACACGTTGGTCGAGCGCACCAGCACCACCAGCCCGAGCGTGACGAACCCGACGGCAGCATCGCGGCGCTGATCTCGCGGGTGCGGCGCGCCGACATCGCCGACCGCGCCGACCGCGCTGGCCGCGGCGGGTTCGGCGAGGAGCGCGAGCAGCGCGTAGACGACGAGGCCGACGCCACCGGCGAACGCGAGCACGACGAGCGCGCCACGCACGACGCGGGCGTGGACACCGTGCTGGTCGGCGAAGCCGCCGGCGAGACCGGCCACGACTCGGCCGTCGTCGCGCCGCCGGAACGAGAGGCCGGCGCGGTGCATGCCCCGAGTTTCGCAGTCCACCCGACCGCACGCCATCGGGGACCCACCCTGATCCTGCGCGCCACTGCTCAGGGTCGGTGCAGGGGTCCGCTCAGGGCCATCCCCGATGTGCAGGTGCGACCGGCCGCAGATGCTGGTGGCATGAACACGACCAGCACCACCATGATGGGTTCGACCGCGATGAGTGAACCGACGCTGCACGAACCGACCGGCTTCCCGGCGCCCGCCGACCCGCCTGGACCAGACGGGTTCGGTGCACCGCGGGGGCCTGACGATGCCGGCTTCCTCGCGCCGCCTCCCCCACCGCTGCGGCCTCCCCCGCCTGCCGACGGCTCGGCATCGCCGAGTCCGCCGCCCGCCCCGAACCGCCGGCAGCCTTCGTGGTGGCAGCGACCGGTGTGCCGCCGCGAGCGAGGCAAGGGCAGCGGACGCGTCGGCGGGGTCGTCGCCGGTCTGGCCGACGCGTACGGGTTCGACGTGCGCACCAGCCGCATCGCCGTGGTGGTGGCGTCGTTCGTGGTGCCCCTCGTGCCGGTGCTCTACCTGGCGCTGTGGATCCTGCTGCCGCAGGAACCCGACCCGCCGACGTCGTTCCAGGCGATCCTCCACGAACGCCGCCGCCTGCCCCTGGTGGTCGTGCTCGG
>JAODBQ010000444.1 GCA_025464045.1 Ilumatobacteraceae bacterium | reverse complement strand
ATGATCGCCGAGATCGTGAGATGGCGCCGCGAGCACCAGCCGGGCGGCCAGAATGCAGGCTCAGTGTTCGTCAACCCTGTTCCCGGTGAGCTGGCCGCGGCCGAGCTGATCGACCGTCTCGACCTGCGCGGTTTCGCCATCGGCGGCGCCTGCGTCAGCGACAAGCACGCCAACTTCATCCAGGCGTCCGCCACCGCCACCGCCGCCGATGTGCGCGCCGTGATGGAGCACGTACGCGCCCGGGTCGCCGCCGAGACCGGCTACCTGCTGCGCAGCGAGGTCCGGCTGGTGGGGTTCGCCGAGGTCGACAGATGACCGGCCGCGATCCGTTGCCTGATCAGCAGGTCCCGGACGTGGTCCTGGAGGAGCTGCTCGCGGCGTTCGGTGACCACTCCCTCGAGACCACCGACGGTGTCACCTACGACTTCGACGATCCCTCGATCGACCGGTTGCTCGGCATCGACACCGTCGAGCTGCGCAGTCGCGCCGCGCAGGAGCCGAACCCGGTAGCGGATGCCGCTGCACCGGATCCCGCGGCACCGGATCCCGCAGCGCCAGTCGCGGCTGCGCCGGCGCCGATCGTCGATCGCGAACCGAGCGGGACCACCGACCTCGGCGCCGTCAAGCCCGTCCGCGTGCGCACGCCCGAGGAGCAGGCCGAGGAGGCCGCCCGCCAGCCCGCTCGCGCCCGCGCCCGTGCGAAGAACGACAGCACCGTCGCTCTCGACGCCGCCGCCGGCCCCGCGGACGGTCGCAGACCGAGCCGCAAGGAGCGCAAGGCAGGCGCCGCTGCGCTCCCGGCCGCGCCCGATCCGGTCGTGGCCGAGGGCCCCGTCGCCGCCGGCCCACGGGTGATCGTGATCGCCGACGACGACCAGCACATCGATCCGATCTACCTCGACGAGGACGCCGAGCACCGGATGCGCCAGATCCACGCCCCCTCGGGGGACGGGTCCGGTGGTCGTTCGACGATCGTGATCGACGAGTTCGACCAGCACACCGACGCGGTGCAGGCGCTGGCGTCCTCGTCGGCCGGCATCGACCCCCGTCTCCGGGCGCGCCGCATCGCCGTGCGCCGTGCGGTCGGGCGGCGGCGGCTGGTGTGGGCCGGGATCGTCGGTGGGATCGTGGTCATCGCGGTCGCGGTCGTCGCCGTGTTCGCGTCGTCGCTCTTCGACGTGAGCAACATCCGCACCCAGGGCAACGTGTACACGGACCCCGCGCTCGTCCAGGCGGTCGAGCAGCAGATGCGTGGCAAGCCGACCTTGCTCGTCGACACCAAGAAGATCGAGCGCGAGCTGGAGGCCAGCCCGTGGATCGAGGCGGCGCGGGTCAGCACCAACTTCCCCCACGACGCGCTGATCGACATCCGTGAGCGGATCCCGCAGGCCACGTTCGCCGGTTCCGACGGGCGCTACCGGGTGATCGACCGCGACGGCCGGGTGCTCGCCGTCCTCGACGGTCGCCCGATCGCGTACATGCTCCTCACCGGCACGGCTCCGGACAGCGAGCCTGGCCAGTTCGCCGGCACCGCGTATGCTGCCGCCGCCCAGCTCGTCATCGCGCTCCCACCGGCGATCAGGTCGATCACGACATCGGTCGGCGTCGACACGACGACCAACGAGCTGAGCCTCGAGATCGACGCGCCGAGCGCCTCGGGCGTCCAGGTGCGCCTCGGTACCGTGGCCGGGATCGAGGACAAGCTGGCCCGGTTGCTGAAGTTCGTGCAGGACGGGTTGCAACCTGACCAGCAGCTCGATGTCTCGACCGCCGAGGTCGGAACTTGACGGTTCCACCGCGAAGGTGCTGTTTCGTGCGAGACTTGCCGGAAGAGGGCGCGCGCCGCCCACACACGCTGGTCCACCGCCACTGACTACGATCGTCTGATCGTGAACACGGGGTGGACACCGACAATGAAACCTCAACTCGAACGTGACCTCCACATGAACCTCACCTCTCATTCCCACCTCGATCCTCGGAGGTTCAGTTAGATGGCTGGCTCACCCCAGAACTACCTCGCGGTCATCAAGGTGATCGGCGTGGGCGGCGGCGGCGTCAACGCGGTCAACCGGATGATCGACGCAGGCATGAAGGGTGTCGAGTTCATCGCCGTCAACACCGAGGCCCAGGCGCTGCTGATGAGCGACGCCGACGTCAAGCTCGACATCGGGCGTGACCTCACCCGTGGCCTCGGCGCCGGGAGCGATCCGGACGTCGGCCGCAACGCTGCCGAATCGCACCGCGACGAGATCGAGGAGATGATCAAGGGCGCGGACATGGTGTTCATCACCGCCGGCGAGGGTGGTGGCACTGGCACCGGCGCCGCACCGGTCATCGCCGAGCTCGCCCGCAGCATGGGCGCGCTGGCGATCGGCGTGGTCACCCGCCCGTTCAGCTTCGAGGGCCGCCGCCGGGCAGTGCAGGCCGACGCCGGCGTCACCCGGTTGAAGGAGAAGGTCGACACGCTGATCGTCATCCCCAACGACCGCCTGCTCACGGTGGCCAACGAGAAGACGAGCGTGCTCAACGCGTTCAAGATGGCCGACGAGGTGCTGCTCCAGGGCGTCTCCGGCATCACCAACCTGATCACCACGCCGGGCCTGATCAACACCGACTTCGCCGACGTGCGGATGATCCTGTCCAACGCCGGTTCGGCGCTGATGGGCATCGGCCAGGCCAGCGGCGAGAACC
>JAODBQ010000200.1 GCA_025464045.1 Ilumatobacteraceae bacterium | reverse complement strand
CGGCAGCCCGGCAGTGGGCGTGCGATGACCGGCCACATCAGCACCAACATGCAGATCGAGCTCGACGGCGACGAGGCGACGACGCTCGCCTACTTCTTCGAGATCGTCGACGACAGCCTGGTGCTGATCGGCGCCTACCAGCACCCCCTGCGCCGCCAACCGGACCGGTGGCGGTTCGCGTTCCTGCGCATCGCGGTGCGCTACCGGGCGAGGCTGGAGACCCGCTCGGTGTCCGGCCAACCGCTTGCCGGCATCGTCGACCGCGACGTCGGCAACGCCCCTGGCATCGCCCATCCCGGCCCCACCTGACCCGACCGCGAATGGACGCGAGCACCGATCCTGCTCACGGATGAGCAGGATCGGTGCTCGCGTCGTGGGAAGTGGTCTTGGCGCTGGACGAGTGGGTCAGGAGCGGGTGAGGCGGCGGATCGAGCCGTCGCCGTTGCAGCCGATCAGGAAGCCGCCGGCGCCGTCGGCGGCGACGGGGCTGAACGCGGCCGGCACGACGCCGGGCACCGCCGAACCGACGGGAGCGCCGGCAACCACGACCTCGCGCCGACCGGTGGCGACGTCGACGAGCACGAGCTCGTGGCGTGCCGCGTCGGCGACGAGCACGAGCATGCCGACGACGGCGACGCCCTGCGCGTCGCCGAAGCCCTCGACGCGGCGCTCGTTGCCGCCGGCGTCGATCAGCAGCACGACTGGCCCGGCACTGACGACGTACCCGTCACCCAGGCGGTCGACCGCAGCCGGCGAGGGCAGGTCGCGCAGCAACGGCGTGATCCGCCCGCCGCGATCCACGGCGCTGACACGACCCGCGTGCCGCTCCGACACGAGCAGCCGACCACCGTCGACGCGCATGCAGGTCGGGTCGACCAAGCCCGTCGCGAGCACCGTTGGCTCGGCCGCTCCCTCGTCGTACCGCAGGACCTCACCGCTCGCCCCGAGCACAGCCAGCGCGCCGTCGAACGGCGCGACACCGAGCGCCAGCGTCGGCAGGTCGACGAGCAGCCGGATCCGCCGTTCGGCGACGCCGTCGACCACCACGCCGACGCTGAGACCGTCGGCGAACAGCACGGCACCGGTCTCGTCGACCGCCAGCCCGTGCGGGCCGAGCAGTCCCGGCGGCGACAGCACGCGCTGGCGACCGGCGGTCTCCTCGGCGACCCGTCCGTCGACGTAGTGGGAGACGAAGATCCGGTCGTCGGCGCCGACGGAGACGTTGTCGATGCCGAGAGCAACCTCGGCGAGCACCTCTCGGGCGCCGGTGGCTAGGTCGATGGCGACGATCCGGCCCGCGCCTGCCTCGGAGACCACGAGCCGGCCGCGAGAGTCGAACTTCACGGCCGTCGGACGAGCCAGGTCGTCGACGGCCAGACGGCCCGTTCCGGAGTCGAGGTCGAACGACCAGACCTGGTCGGCGAAGACCTGCGGGAAGTACAGCAGGCCGTCGGGGCCCATCGCCGGCGCGTTCGGGCCGGCGAGGTCGTCCATCAGCACGCGCGGTTCGGCGACGCCGGCAGGGTCGAGCTCGAGCAGCCGACCGCCCGGGCGGAACTCGTCGATGAACAGGCGCCGCCCGGCGTGGTCCATCGTCACCCCGTTGGCGCCGGGCAGGTCGTCGCGCACGACGCGGTACGTCCCGTCCGGATCGCGCGCGGTGACCCGTCCGAACGTCGGCTCGGTGGCGAAGAACGTGCCGTCGGCGCCGAAGATCCCGTCGTCGGGGCCGGTGATGCAGGCGCCGAGCGGCGAGAACACGGCGTGCTCGCCGGTCTCGACGTCGATCGCGGTGACCTGCGAGCCGAACACCTGCGTCACGTAGAGCCGGTGGTCCGGGCCGAACGTCATCCCGTTCGCGCCGCCGAGACGGCTCGGCGGGGTGACCACGTCGAACCGCCATCCGCCGGCCACCGCCGGCACGAGATCCGTGTAGGTCGACCAGCGATCGTTGATGGCCTGCATCGGGCCATCTTCCACCGGAGCGGTGTCGGTCGGCGAAGCCGAGCGCGGCGACCGCGCACGCTGCGGCTCGTCGGGCGTCATCTCGGCCGGCGGACGGTGGAGAACCCCGACCTGCACCATCGTGCGGCGCGGCAGGGGTTGCTCGGCAAGATCGTCGAGCTGGAGGAGCAGGGCTACACGGTGCTGACCGAGGTGCGCAGACCGGTTCAGTCGGTGGTGGCCGCTGCGGCGGCGCCGTCCAGGCGCACCTCCAGCGTCTGGATCTGGGGCGGTTCCAACGGGTTCATCGTCAGCTCGCAGCGCAGGTCGGCGAGCTCGCCGTGGATCCGCCACTCCCGGTCGTTCGGGCCCTCGCTGCGCGCCTCGTCGATCGCGCCGAGTCGGCCGGCACGAGCGACGGCGGCGCCGATGTGGGCCCGCCGCCGGACGAGCGGTTCGTCCAGCCCGACGTTGTCACTGAACACCGTGTCGTCGCCGAGGACGTTGGTCGCCGCCGCGTCGTCCCACGTGCTGAGCAACTCGGTCACCGTCGCCTGCGCCGCCAAGGTCTCCGGCCACGGGCCCCACGCTGGTGTGGGCGCGACGGCGTCGAGCAGGCCGCGCATCGCTTCGCTCGTCGGCTTGGCGACGCCCGCGTAGGTCGCGTTCTCCAGTGCGACGATGCCGAGCCCACTCGCCGGGTGCCAGCGCATGTGCGCGCTGAAGCCGGGATAGCCGCCGGAGTGGGAGACGATGGTGCCGTGCTCGGCGTCGTGCTCGACGACGAGCCCGAAGCCGTAGCCGGTCGCCGTCTGCCGGGTCGTGCCGCTGTCAGGTGGGGGTGGGATCAGCCGGTGCGCCTGCTGCATCTCGCGGCGGCTGGCCGTCGACAGCGGACTGCTCGGCGCGCCGCGGCGGGAGCGCTGGGCGTCGCCGTGGTGGGCGTCGACGAACCACTGCACCCAGGTCACCAGATCGGCGACCGTGCTGAACAGTCCGCCGATCGGGGAGAACGCACCGGAGCCGCTGAAGGGCAGGGGCGCCCACTCGTCGTCGACGCGCTGGTGCCCGATCGCGACACCTCCGAGCGCGGACACGTCGGCGGTGAAGCTCGTCGCGGTGAGACCGAGGGGAGCGATGATCTCGTCGTCGACGAGGTCGTGGAAACGACGACCGCCAGCCACCTGGAGCGCCCGACCGAGCAGTGCGTAGCCGAGGTTGGAGTACTCGAACTCGGTACCGGGCACCCATGCGAAGCGCACCCCGGGGCGCAGCACGGCGTCGAACTCGTCGTCGGTCAGCGACTCTTGGCGATCGGCCCACGGATCGTCGTTGGGCAGACCCGCCGACATCGTCGCCAGCATCCGCAGCGTCGGCACCGGCGAGTCCGGGGTCGGGAGGCGCAGCTCGGCGAGCGCCG
>JAODBQ010000193.1 GCA_025464045.1 Ilumatobacteraceae bacterium | reverse complement strand
TCTTCTCCTTGCCGCCGATCACGATCTTGTGCATCCCAGCGGTGACCACGCCGGACACCTTGACCTCTCCGCGCACGTCGCCGGCGATCGACGCGACGGATCCGAACGGACAGCTACCGAGGGCCGTGTCCTTGTCGACGCCGTCGAGGAGCGACTGCAGCGCGCTGACGGCACTGTCGGTCTTGATCTCGGACTTCTTCTCCTTGCCGCTCCCGCCCGCCACCGCGCCGATGATCAGCACGAGCACGATCGCGACCACGGCGACGAGGATCGCCCAGGCGCGGGGCGACAGCCGCGACCAGGCGCTGGGGTGACGGCGCGCAGCGTCGCGCGAGCTCGATGGCGCAGCGGAACGGCGACGCGGCGCGCGTCGTGGCAGGTCGTCGTCGGGGTCGGGCAGCGGCGGCGGAGGCGTCGGGCTCGACATCGCGGCTCAGGCTAATTCACCTCGTCGGAGCGGCATCGGAATCGCCCCATCGGGCGACGAACGTCAGTCGACGCGCTGCAGCACGCGCAGGCTGCCGGTGGCGGAGCGCAGGCGGAAGCGGCCGCTCTCCAGCGCCGGGCGGAAGATCTCCTCGTACGGCGGCCGGCCGCCGTCGGCCGGGTCGGGGAAGACGTCGTGGATCGCCAGGCTTCCGCCGACGGCGACGTGCGGCGTCCAACCGAGGTAGTCCGCTCGTGCCGGCTCCTCGCCGTGGCCGCCGTCGATGAACAGGAGCGCCAGCGGCGTGCGCCAGTGCCTCGCGACGGCCGGCGAACGTCCGACGACGGCGATCACCTCGTGCTCCAGACCGGCGTCGTCGATCGTCGCCCGGAACAGCGGCAGGGTGTCCATCCGCCCCGTGCGCGGGTCGACCAACGTCGGGTCGTGGTGCTCCCAGCCGGCCTGGTTCTCCGCGCTGCCATGGTGGTGGTCGACCGCGAACACGACGGTGCCAGCGGCCCGCGCGGCAGCGCCGAGCCAGACGGTCGACCGGCCGCAGTACGACCCGACCTCGAGGTACGGCGCACCCGGCACGGCGCGGGCCGCCGCGATCGCCGCGTCGTACAGCGCGTCGCCCTCGTCCGGTGGCATGAAGCCCTTGGCAGCGAGCGCGTGGGAGCGCAGGGCCGCGTCCATCGCCGGATCGGCTACCACGCGTCCCAGTGGATGATCGAGTCCGCCGGCGGTCGGGCGGCCGCCTTGAAGTCCGTGCCCTTCGTGTACGCGAGCGGGCTCAGGCAGACCTGCTGCACCGACTCGAAGGGGATGCCGAGGATCTCCGCGACGGCCTGCTCCTGCATCAGGTGCAGCGTCGTCCAGCACATCCCCAACCCGCGAGCGCGAGCCGCGAGCATCAGGCTCCACATGGCCGGGAGGACGTTGCCCATCATCGATGCACCGGCGATCCCCGGTTGCCCGTCGGTGCGTCCGGTGTTGCAGGCGATGACCAGCACTGGGGCCTCCCCCATGTGCTCGCCGAGGTAGTCAGCGGAGCTCGCACTGCGGCGCTGCTGGGCGTTGGCCTGCTCGTCGCCCTTGTCGATCGAACCGATGTAGACGCCGTCGAGCTTGGTGTAGATGCCGTAGCACTGGCGGTAGACCTCGCCGATCGCCGCCCGCTTGTCCGCGTCGCGCACGACCACGAACTGCATCGACATGCTGTTCGAGCCGCTGGGCGACTGCATCGCCAGCTGCACGCACTCGCGCACGAGCTCCTCCGGCACCGGTCGGGTGAGGTCCAGCCGCTTGCGCACCGCACGGGTGGAGGACAGCAACTCGTCGGGTGTGAGGGCCAGCGTCGACATGGCGCGCACCATAATCGGCACCCATGCCCGAGGCACCGACCCGACCTGCGCGCCGTGAACGCGCGCCGACGGATCCGGACGCACGTTGCGTCGGCAGCGCACTCGTTCGCCACGCGCCGCTCGCGGTCGTGCTCGCGGGCGTCGCCGTCCTCGCCGTGACGTTGCATCGCAACGGCCTCGGTTGGGGTGACGACTACACGTTGTACCTGCGCCAGGCACGCAGCCTGGTCGACGGCAACGTCGGTCAGGTGATCGCCGACAACCACTTCAACGTGGACAACGCCGCAAAGCCCGGGTTCAGCCCGTACGTCTATCCGTGGGGATGGCCGCTCCTGCTCGCGCCGTTCCTGCGGTGGTGGGGGCTCGACCCGGCCCGGCTGAAGCTCGTCGAGGTCGCCTGCCTGTGCGGGTTCCTGGCGTTCTTCCACGCGATCGTCCGTCGACGCACCGGCGACGGCGCCGGCCGCTGGCTCGCGCTCGGCATCGTGCTCGCCGTCGGCACCACGCTCGCCTACCTCCAGCACACCGACGAGCTGCTGTCCGAGTTCCCGTACATGCTCGCTGCTGCGGCGACGCTGTGGTGGCTCGATCGCTGCCGCCGCAACGGCCCGGTCGACGAGGCGACTCGCAACCAGCTGATCGTGCTCGGACTGCTCGCGATGGTCGTGTTCAACATCCGCCGCGAAGGCCTGGCGATGGTGCTCGCGATCGCCGCGACGCAGCTCGTCGAGTCCCGCGGGCGCTGGCGGCGCGTCGACTGGCGGCGGGCGGCGACGCCGTACGTCGCGTACGCCGGCAGCGTGATCGCCTTGCAGCTGGTGCTGCCGAGCGCGCTCGCCCCCGAGTACGACGGCGCCG
>JAODBQ010000160.1 GCA_025464045.1 Ilumatobacteraceae bacterium | reverse complement strand
GGAACGACGGCGCGGTCGGTTCGGTGGCCGTCACGTTCAACGCCACTGCACCGACACCCGATGCCGGCACTCCTCCGCGGCCGAGCACGGAGAGGCTCGTGACGGATCCGGCGCCAGCGGCACCGGTGCCCGTCGACTGGCCGTCGACGGTGCCGAGGCCGGGCCCCGTCCGCGTCTCCAGCAGTCGCGCGGGTTTCAGCCCCGTGTACGAGCTGCCCGCGGGGAACCAGCCGAGCACGTCGACCACCACCTGGGTGGTCCCGGAGTAGTTGAAGATCGAGACGAAGCCGTCGGCGGAGACCTTCGCGATCACCATGTTCGCCACGGTCTGCCCCGCCACGAAGTTGACGTTCGACGCGTTCGGGCGGTCGCCACCCCTGGGGTACACGGTGAGGAACCCGGGCGCCGAGGGCTCGGTCGCCGTGACGTTCAACGCCACCGCCCCGACGCCCGACGGCGGTACTGCGCCGCGGCCGACCACCGGCAGGTCCAGCACCGCGCCGGAACCGACCTTGCCGATGCCGGAGTACTGACCGTCCACCGTGCCCAACCCCGGCCCGGCGCGCGTCTCCAACAACCGTGCCGGCGTCAGACCGGTGAACGCAGCACCCTCCGGGAACCAGCCGAGCACGTCGACGACGACCTGCGCGCTGCCGTCGTAGTTGAAGATCGACACCTGCCCCGCGGCGCCGATCTTCGCGATGACCATGTTCGCCACCGTCTGGTCGCGCACGAAGTTCACGCTCGACGCGTTCGGTCGAGCGCCGCCTGCCGGGTACACGGTGAGGAAGCCCGGCGCAGTCGGCTCGGTCGCCGTCACGTTCAACGCGACCGCACCGACACCCGTCGCGGGCACGCCGCCACGACCCAGCACCGGCAGGTTCAGCACCAGACCCCCACCGACGGGACCGATGGCGGAGAACTGGTCGTCGACCGTTCCCAGGCCCGCACCGGATCGCGTCTCCAGCAACCGCGCCGGCGTCAACCCGGTGTACGTGTCGCCGACGACGGGCGCCGCGTCCGCCGATGCGACTGTTGCGACCACCGGCGTGAGCACGGCGACGAGGAGGACGACAAGACCACCGAAGCGGGAACGAGTGGACACGACCGAGCCTTTCGCAGGAACCTGGATATCTGGAGACGCGATGGCTGGGACGATCACCGGAAGTCCATTGCGCAGTCGCGGAACGCGAAGGAGGCCGTCACCACGCATTCAATTGCGTCGCAACGGCCTCGCTCCATCCCGTGGCTCGGCCACGGGCTGAGGATCAGGAGTACGTGAGATCGACGGTCTTCGTGCCGCTCTGGAAGGACTTGTCGATCTGCTCGCGGACTTCCTTGAACCCTGCGGTGAGGGACAGGACGTCACCGATCACGGTGGCCTTCGGGTCTTCGTATGGCTGCTTGGCGTTGGTCATGTGCGGAGTATCTGCGGTCCCGGGTGGCATCTCAACCCCCATGGGGGCTACTCCCGTTCGGCGAGCTCGATCAAGCCGAGGCCGAGCAGCTCCTGGACGAAACCGGCGGCACCCTTCGTCGCCCGCTCCTCGTCGACGTCGAAGCGCTCGGTGAGCACGACGGCCAGCTCCGCGATCGTCGCCGCGGTGGCCAGTGCCGGCCACAGCGCCGCGCCCGTCGCGTTGAGCAGGAGGTACGAGGACGACCGCAGATCGAGCACGACGACCTCGTCGCCGAGGTCCTGCGTGGCGATCCCGTCCGCACGCATCCGGAACAGCTGCGATTCGTCCATCGCGGCTACGATAACCCCGGTTGCGCGACCGAGGAGGTTGTCACCATCCGCATCACGGTGTCGATCGCTGACCCGCTCGTACGAGACCTGATCGAGGTCCGCAGCCGTCGGCTCGGCCTCACCTGCGAACGGGTCGACGTCGGTCTGCTCGTCGGCGCGGACGAGGCGCGCGGTGGCGATCGTTCCGGCTCGGCCGCGGTCGTCGGCGCGATCGACGCAGAGGCGCTCGAGCTGTGCGGGCGCGACGGCGTGGTCGGCGTGCTCACGCACCAGTCGCCGCCCGAGCTGCTCGACCTCGCGCTGACCTCCACCGAGACCGGGCGGCTGATCGTCGATCCCCAGATCGCGGCCCGACTCGCCCGCCGGCTCGCACGCGCAGAGCCGTTGGGGGCCAACCGCGGCCTCACCGATCGGGAGCACGAGATCCTCCAGCTGATCGCCCGAGGCCTCCCGTTGAAGCAGATCGCCGTCAAGCTCGGGATCACCACCAAGACGGTGGAGAACCACACCACGAAGGTCTACGCCAAGCTCGGCGTGCGCAACCGTCGGGAGGCCGTCGCGCAGATCACCGCGGCACCCAGCAACGGCAGCGTTGTTGCCGCCGGTACCGAGCCGGGCGCCGGATGACGGTCGGGCGCGGTCGGCCGGTCGCCATCGTCTCGACGTCGCCGCTCGTCGCCGCGTGCTGGTGCGATGCGGTGGCGCAGTCGACCGTGTTCGGCGGGCACGTCGATCCCGACGAGCTCGCCAAGTTCCCGCTGATCGTGCTCGACGTGCCGACCATCGGCCAGCTCCGCCAGCTGCTGCGCGGCGCATCGACGGATCCGGGGGCGCAGCGCAGGCTGTGGATCCACGCCGACATCGAGCCCGACGACATCCGCAACGCACGTCAGCTCGGCGTCACCCAGACGATCCACCGCGCCGGCGGCCTCGCTCCCGTCCTCGCCGCGATCGGCGAGGAGGACGCCGGCCCGCGCGTCTCCATGATCGGCCGCATCCGCGATCCTGCCGCGCTGGATCGGCTGTCGGAGGACGAGCTGCTGCTGCTGCGCCGTCTCGGCGCCGGAGCGACGGTGACCCAGCTCCGCGCCAGCACCGGTTGGTCGAAGCACACGGTCGAGCGCCTGCGGGTCTCGGCGCTGTCCAAGCTCGGCGTGCAGACCACCGGCGAAGCGCTCGCCATCACCCATGCTGCCGACGCTGGCACCGATCGTGCTCAAGGATGAGCAGGATCGGTGCTTGCGTCCGCGCGCCGGGCTGCGTTGGACGGTGGTGCGTGCGCCGCACGTGGGTCAGTGACGGGTCAGGCCCGCTCGTGCCCGTGGAGCTCGAGCCAGGCGTGCTGGAGCAGCGGGAGCGACGAGTACGGCGGGCTCGCCGAGCGCCACGCCGCGCCGAGGACGTCCGGGTCGACGAGCTCGGTCGGGACGCCGCCACCATCCCACGCGTCGATGAACGCCCGGCTCGGGCCGGCGATGTAGGCGTGGGTGAAGTCGACCTTGTCGGAGCGGCGCCGGATCTCCGCGGGCAGTGACTCGCCGAACAGCGCCGCCGCGGCCGTGGCCCGGTCGGCGAAGCCCCACCGGCCGCCTGCGACCAGCATCGAACCGACGACGGACGGTTCGGTCAACGGCTGCACGAGCTCGACGCCCGCGTCGCCACCGCTGTGCACGAGGGTGCCATGGCCGCGCCGCGCCCACGGCGCGTTCGTGCGGTTCTCCAACGTCGCGGCCCAGCGGAACATCCGCCGGTACGGGTGCCCGCGCACGATCCGGCCGAGGCGCGCCCTGGCGTCGGGCCGGACCCAATCCGGCAGCGTTCGCGACGAACGGCCGGGAAGCCACGGCAGCTCCGGGCGCAGCTCGCCGGCGACGGCGCGCAGCGCCGC
>JAODBQ010000107.1 GCA_025464045.1 Ilumatobacteraceae bacterium | reverse complement strand
GCGCGGCACGCGGTCCACCAAGTCCGTGTCGGGTGAGCGTCCCGTCTCGTCGACGCATCGGGCCGCGTTCACCGCGCCCGGCCTCGATCCGAAGGTCGGCCAGCAGGTCGCCGATCAGCTCCAGGCGCGGCTCGCGTCGTTGCTCGACCTGGCGATGACGCTCAAGCACATCCACTGGAACGTGGTCGGCCCGTCGTTCATCGGCGTGCACACGATGCTGGACCCGCAGTACGCCGGTGTCGCGTTGATGACCGACGCCCTTGCGGAGCGGATCGCGACGCTCGGCGGCGTGCCCAACGGCCTGCCCGGCGCGCTGATCGCCGCCCGATCGTGGGACGACTACGAGCTCGGCCGTGCGGACACGCAGGCGCACCTCGGTGCGCTCGACCTCGTCTACGCAGGGGTCATCACCGACCACCGTCGCGCGATCGAGGTCGTCGACGACCTGGATCCCGTGTCCGGCGACCTGCTGATCACCCAGACCGGCGTGCTCGAGGAGTACCACTGGTTCGTGCGCAGCCACCTCGAGGACTACGCGGGTGGGCTGAGCACCGCCGGGACGACGACCGAGCTCGCCGCGGCGACGGCCGCCCTGCGCCGCAAGGCCCCCACTCGCTCGAACGACGAGCCGGTCCCGCAGCGCTCGCCGCGGGCCACCAACGGGCGCAAGCGCAAGGCCGGCTGACGCCGGCCGCACGCGCCCACCGGCTCGCGCGACTCAGCGGTACGCGTCGGCTTGGATGCGGTAGAGGCCGGCGTACTGCCCGTCGCGCGCCATCAGCGCGTCGTGGCTGCCGACCTCGACCACCCGGTTGCCGTCCAGCACGACGATCAGATCGGCCATCCGCACCGTCGTGAAGCGGTGCGAGACGAGCACGGTGATCCGGCCGTTCGCCGACATCGCGGCCGCGTTGGCCGCGTACCGCTCGAACAGCGCGTGCTCGGTCTCCGCGTCGAGTGCTGCGCTCGGCTCGTCGAGCACGAGCAGCAGCGGTTGCTCGCGCATGAACCCCCGCGCGAGTGCGAGCTTCTGCCACTGGCCGTAGGAGAGCTCCACGCCAGCGTCCCAGCTCGCGCCGAGCTGGGTGTCGAGGCCGGCAGGAAGGCGGAGCACGACGTCCGCGGCGCCGGCCCGCCCGACGGCGTCGACGACCGCGGCGCGGTCGTCGACACGGGGCAGGTCGCCGAGGCCGACGTTCGTCGCCGCGTGCAGCTCGAAGCGGGCGAAGTCCTGCAGCGTCCCAGCGAGCCGCGCCCGCCACTGCAGGTGCGCGAAGCGCCGCAGGTCGATGCCGTCGACGCGCACCGCGCCGGAGGTCGGTCGGTACATCCCGGCCAGCAGCTTGACGAGCGTCGTCTTGCCAGCGCCGTTCTCGCCGACGACGGCCACGACCGTGCCCGCCGGGAGCCGCACATCGACGTCGTCGAGCACGACGCGATCGGTGCCCGGGTAGGTGAACGAGACGTGGTCGAGCGTGATCGCGTCGACGATCCGTTCCGGGACCGGCGTGTCGGCGCGCTCGTCGAACGAGTCGGCGAAGTCCTCCAACCACGCGAGGCGTTGCGCCGAATCCAGCCAGATGCCGCGTAGGAACCCGACTTCGCCCACGGCCGCGCCGACGTAGGCGGAAAGCCGGCTGCCGGCGACGAGCACGAGGACCACGGACCCGACCGCCGCATCGAGGGCGCTGACCACGAACACGATCGCGGCGACGTACGCGCTGGCGAAGACCGCCCACGTCAGCGTGTGCCACAGCGCGGTGCGCCATCGTGCGGCGGCCACCGGCCGGTACCACCGCTGCCACTCGGCGCTGCGCCGGGCCGCGATGGTCGGGCCGTTCGCGGTGACGCGAACCTCCTTGCCGGGTGACGGCGTGCTGGCGACGACGAACAGGTGGCGCGCCAGTCGGGCCTGCGGCGCGACCGCCTCCTCGGTCTCGCGCTCCACCTTCGGTCGCCACGTCGCCGACCACACCGGCGCGATCGCGAACACCGCGAGGAGGATCAGCAGCGGATGGATCGAGCCGAGCAGCGCGATCACGAACGCGAGTCGTAGCAACCAGCCGAGCGTCGAGAAGAGCGAGCCGAAGAGGTGGTCGAGCGCGAACACCTGATCGCGGAGAACGCCGAGACGGTCGACGTACTCCGATCGCTCGTGGTGCTCGATGGTCGCGACCCGCGCGTGCAGGTCGGCGACGTGCGCCTGGAACGCGATGCCGATGCGATCGCGGAACCGTCGGTCGACGCGCTGCAGTGCGACGCTGAGGTACCACGTCCCGGCGGCGGAGAGTGCGAGCCCGACCGCGCCAACCGCGATCCGTCCACGCTGGTGGCCGATCACGCCGTCGGTGAGCACCTTCAACCACAGCGCCATCAGCCCGTCGGGCAGCGCGCTGAGCACCGTCATCGCGAACGACGCGAGCAGCAGCCTCGGCTCGGCGTGGTAGCCGAGCTTGACGATCCTGACGAGCGACGGCCAGGCACGCGGCAGATCGTCAGAGCGACTCATGGCTGACCTCCAACCCGCTGTCGTCGCGCTCGACGAACCGGGCCGCCTGCAGTTCGTACATCGTGTGGTAGCGGCCGCCGAGCGACATCAGCTCGTCGTGGGTCCCGAGCTCGATCACCCTGCCGTGCTCGACGACGCAGATCCGGTCCGCCCTGCGGACGGTCGAGAAGCGGTGCGAGATCAGGATCGTCGTGCACTGTCGAGTGGCGGCGAGCAGGCGCTCGAAGATCTCCGCCTCGCCGCGGACGTCGAGCTGTGCGGTCGGCTCGTCGAGCAGGACGACGCCCGCCCCGAGCCGCACCGCGTACAGGGCGCGGGCGAGGGCGACGCGCTGCCACTGGCCGCCGGACAGGTCGGTGCCGCCCGGGTAGCCGCGGGCGAGGATCGTGTCCAGGTCGGCGAGGTGGTCGCCGCCCGCGGTGTGCAACGCGTCGAGGACGATCGTGTCCGCGACGGCCGCGGCGGGATGGTCGGCGAGGTGCGGACCGGCTCCGTCGCGGCGCGGGCCGCCATCGTGGGGCGGGGCGACGTTGTCGCGCAACGGCAGCTCGTAGCGCACGAAGTCCTGGAACACGGCCGCCACCCGATGCCGCCACGCCTCGAGATCGAGGTCGCGCATGTCCTGGCCGTCGATCTCGATCGCGCCGGAGGTCGGGTCGTAGAGGCGGCAGAGCAGCTTCGCCAGCGTCGTCTTGCCGGCGCCGTTCTGGCCGACGATCGCGAGGGACGTGCCCGCTGGGATGGTCAGGTCGAAGTGCTCGAGCACGGGTGTCGGCGAGCTCGGGTAGCTGAACCCGACGTCGCGGAAGCGGATCTCGTGCTCCGGCCGGCCGGCCGCCGTCGCGCTGCCGACGGGGCCCAGTGCACCGGCTGACGCCATCTTCGGCCCGATGCGGGCCACCGCCGCGGCCGGCGCCGCGGCGCCGTCGAGGGCCCAGTTGAGACCACCGAACGCGATCGCGCTCGTGCCGAACGCGGTCTGCGCGTAGACGAGGACCGCGCCGAGCGCGATCCTGCCGTCGTACGCCGCCGCGGCGATGTCCCAGAACACCAGCACGTTTGCCGCGACCACGATCAGCAGGCACCAGATCAGCGGCTTCTCGCGCAGGCGCGTCGCGTGCCACTTGAGGTCGTGCAGGCGCCGGCTCCACGTGGTGAACCGATCCACCGACCAGTCGCCGAGGCCGAACATCCGCAGCTCCTTCGCGACCGGCGGGTCGACGGCGAGGCGGAACGCGTAGTCGGTGTGGCGTTGGGCCGCACGGACCTCGTCGGTGTTGCGATCGCGCCAGACGCCGCTCTCGCGCAGCAGCCAGTGGGTGCAGCCCCACGCCGTTACGAGGAGCACCGGCGCCCACCACGCGAAGCGGATCAGCACCACCGCTGCGGCGAGGCCGCCGCAGAGCTGGACGAGGCCACCGGCGATGAAGTCGACGGCGATGTACAGCGGTGGGCCGTTGATCCCGAGGTCGAAGTCGCGCGCCATGGTCAGGTCGTCGACGAGGCCGGGGTCCTCGAGGTGGCCGATCCCTGCTGGCATCACGCACGCGTCGACGAGCCGGCCGTTGAGCCAGTCGGCGGTGCGGTTGCCGAGGTTCGCGCCGACTGCCTGGTGGATCGGCGTGAGCACCTGCGCGACCACGAAGACGATCCCGACGAACACCAACGGACCACCGAGCGGATCGCCCGACTGCGCCGCGCCGACGACCACGCCGATCGCGACGGCGAGCAGCGCCGGCAGCGCGCCGCGCAGCACGATCAGCACCCACCAGGCCGTCGCGAGCTGTGGAGCCGCCCGGTGCATCGAACCGAACAACGTCCACGACTGCCGGCGACGCAACCTGTCCATCATCGGCATCACCCCGTTCACGTCCCGCTCCATGATCTCACGTCGGGTTCATCGTCCGGCGACGTCGGTCTCCGTCGGTCGGATGTCTCCAGGTGCTTCGCCGGACCTGTCACAGCGGTGGGTGCTCGATCGTCGGATCAGCATGGAACCGAACGCCGAGACGACCCAGACCGACATCGCCGTCATCGGCGGCGGGCTCGCCGGCCTCACCGCTGCACGCATCGCGCAGCGCGCCGGCGCCCACGTCGTCGTCCTCGACGGCCAACCCGCCGGTGGCAGGGCGCGCAGCGACAACGTCGACGGCTTCCTGTTCAACCGCGGCCCGCATGCGCTCTACAGCGGCGGGGCGGCCGAACGGATCCTCGGCGAGCTCGGCGTCCAGGTCACGGGCGGTTCGCCGAGCAGCGACGCCTTCGGGCTGCTCGACGGCCGCGTCGGCCGGCTGCCGGCCAACGCGCGCACGATGCTGACCTCGCACCTCCTCGGCGTGCGCGCGAAGGCCGCGCTCGGCAGGCTGCTGTCGGCGCTCGGCAAGTGGGATGCGCACGCCCTCGCCCGCGTGACCGTTCGCGACTGGGTGGACGGGCTGCGCCTGCCGCGCGAGGCCGCACTGATGATGGAGATGCTCGTGCGCACGGCGAGCTACGCGAACGCGCCCGAGCTGATGAGTGCCGAGCTGGCCGTGTCCCAGGTGCAGATGGCGCTGTCGCACGGCGTCCGCTACCTCGACGGCGGCTGGCAGTCGCTGGTCGACGGGCTCGCGGTCGGCGTGGACGTCCGCCGCGCCCAGGCGCTGTCGATCACGCGCGACGACGACCGGTTGGTCGTCGCGACGGTCGACCACGCCAATGGCGACAGCAGTGGTCACGCGCACGTCGTTGCCGATGCCGTCGTGCTGGCCAGTGGCACGCCGGCGTCGATGGCCGGTCTGCTCGGGCGGCAACCGTTCGACGTCGGTCCGCCGATCGAAGCGGCCTGCCTCGACCTCGGCCTCGCCGGCGCGCCGGCCCATCCGGTCCTGTTCGGCGTCGACGTGCCGCTCTACGCCTCGGTGCACCAGCCGCCGGCGCGGCTCGCCCCGCCCGAGTGCCAGGTGCTCCACGTCGCCCGTTACCTCGGACCGGGCGACGACCGCGGACCCGGTGAGGTCCGCGCCGAGTTGGATGCGCACGCGCGCCGCGCCGGGGTCGCCGACGGCAGCATCACCGCCAGCCGCTACCTGCACCGGATGACCGTGGTCGGCGCGCTGACGACTGCCGCGTCCGGCGGGTTCGCCGGCAGGATCCAGGTGACCGACGCCGGCGTCGACGGGGTGTTCCTCGCCGGCGACTGGATCGGGGCTCACGGCCACCTCGCCGACGCGAGCATGGCCAGCGCGGCCGAGGCGGCACGCCTCGCGTCGGCGCGGGTCCGGGCGCGAGCGTGACGTCGTGGATGTGACGGCATGAGTGGCTCCCCCCCGACGTCCGACTTCGCCGTCACGGCCGCGCACCTCGCCGTGTTCCAGGCCGAGCGCGCTCGGCTCATCGCGTTCGCGTACCGGATGCTCGGCTCGATGTCCGACGCCGAGGACGCCCTGCAGGAGGGGTGGGTCCGCTGGCAGCAGCTCGGGCCGCAGCGGCGCGACGACGTCGACAACCCAGCGGCGTGGTTCACCACGGTCGTCTCCCGGCTGGCGCTGGACCGGCTGAAGTCCGCTCAGCGCCAGCGCGAGGAGTACATCGGCCCGTGGCTGCCCGAGCCCGTGCTGACCTCGCCCGATCCGGCGGACTCTGCGGAACTGGCCGAATCGTTGACGCTCGGCTTCCTCACGGTGCTCGAGCGGCTCGGGCCCGTCGAA
>JAODBQ010000088.1 GCA_025464045.1 Ilumatobacteraceae bacterium | reverse complement strand
TCGACACCACGCGCGCGGTCGCCAACATGGTGCTCAACGGCACGCTGACCAGATACCCCGACGTCCGCGTGATCGTGCCCCACTCGGGCTCCGCGCTGCCGGTCGTCGCCGACCGCATCGCCGGCTTCGCCGGGCTCTTGCCGCTCGGCGGCCACCAGCCCAAGGAGATCGACGTCATCGGCACCCTGCAGCGCCTCTACTACGAGGTCGGCGCGGGCTTCCCGTTCCCGCGCCAGATCTCCGCGCTTCTCGACCTCGTGGACGCCGGTCGCCTGCTGTACGGCACCGACTTCCCGTTCGGCGGGCTGCCGGGCATCCAGGCCAATGCCGACGCGCTGTTGAACACCAAGCTGCTCAGGCGACGCGAGCTCGAGGGCGTCCTGCGAGGCAACGCCGTCGGGCTGTTCCCCCGGCTGGGATGAGCCGGGAGATCTCCAGCGGTGGTCGTGCGGACCGCGGACGGCCTTCCCGCTCTTCAGCTGACGCCAACAGGACCCGCTAATCGGGACTCACCGGCTGGCGACGGGTGCGCCAGGTCGAGTTCTTCCTAGGTGTCGAGGCGCAGCAGCATCCGTAGGATGGGCTCGGCGCGGCGGGCGTCGGGCTGTTCGCCGGTGATGAGGTCGAGGTAGGTGTAGGACTCGACGAGCCGGACGATGACGTAGGCCAGTTCGTGGAGGTCGACGGGGAGGTCGAGGTGGCCGTGCTCGGTCTCCTCGCGCAGGACGGCCTCGAAGGCGGCGATCAGCCGCGGCTGGAAGTTCGTGTCGTGGCGGGTGAGCAGGCGCATGGCGTGCTCGCCATCGTCGGCGAGCCAGCGCTGCATCCCGGTGTTGGCGATCACGAGGTCGAGGAAGCCGCCGACGAGCGCGAGGATGCGGCCCGGGCCGCGTCCGGTCACGTCTGACTCGACGACGTCGAGCGCCTGCCGGGCGAGCGACCAGACGACCTCGACGACGAACCGATCGCGTGAGCCGAACCAGCGGTACAGCGTCACGCGATTGACGCCGAGCAGGTCGGCCACGGCGCTCATGTCGAGGCGTTCGCCGGCCTGGAAGCGCCGGCGCCCGAGCCGCAACGCGTCGTCGGCACCCGGGCGGTGGGTCGTGGCGCTCACCTCCGCAACGATACTCAGCTGGTGCAACATCGGACGCCGGGTGTTACATGCGGCTCGATCTGCGGTATCTCATGCAACACACCTGTCCGTCTGTTGCACGAGAGGCGAATTCCATGAGCGAGACCTATGAGCTGGATCCTACGAGTGACTTCTACGCCTTGGAGTCGGTGCTCGCCGATCGCGACCGGGCGTTCCTGAAGGAGGTGCGGACGTTCATGCGCAGCGAGGTCGCGCCGATCATCAACGACTACTGGACGCGCGAGGAGTTCCCGCACCAGGTGTTTCCACGGGTCGCGGAGATCGGGATGGGTGGCATGGCGCTTCAGGGCTACGGCTGCGCCGGCCGCGGCGTCCTCGTCGACGGGTTCGTTGCGATGGAGCTGGCGGCGGTCGACTGCTCGGTGGCCACCGGGCTGGGTGTCCACAACCATCTCGCGATGGGGTCGATCCACCACTGCGGCTCCGAAGAGCAGAAGGAGGATTGGCTGCCGCGGATGGCGCGCTTCGAGGCGATCGGCGCCTTCGGTCTCACCGAGCCCGACGTCGGCTCGGGGGTGGCGCGCGGCCTGCAGACGACCGCGCGGCGCGACGGCGACATGTGGATCCTCAACGGCACCAAGCGCTGGATCGGCAACGCGACCTTCGCCGACGTCACGGTCGTCTGGGCGCGCGACGAGGCCGACGACCAGGTCAAGGGCTTCCTGGTCGAGAAGGAGGCGCCAGGGTTCGTCGCGACCAAGATGGAGCACAAGATCGCGCTGCGCGCCGTGCAGAACGCCGACATCGTGCTGAGCGACGTACAGGTGCCGGAGTCCGCGCGGCTGCAGAACGCCAACACGTTCATGGACACCGCCGCGGTGCTGACGCAGTCGCGGATCGCGGTGGCCTGGGAGGCGGTCGGCTGTGCCCGTGGCGCCTACGAGGTTGCGCTGCGCTACGCCAAGGAGCGTCAGCAGTTCGGTCGCCCGATCGCCAAGTTCCAGCTCGTCCAGGATTTGTTGTCGCGGATGCTCGGCAACGTCGTGTCCTCGCAGTGCATGGCCTTGCGTCTCGGCCAGCTTGCCGAAGCCGGGCAGGCCGGTGTCCAGCACGCGTCGCTGGCCAAGGCGTTCTGCACCGCGCGGATGCGCGAGACGACCGGCTGGGCGCGCGAACTGCTGGCCGGCAACGGCATCCTGCTCGAGTACGACGTCGCCCGCTTCGTCGCTGACTCCGAGGCCATCTACTCCTACGAGGGCACCCGCGAGATCAACTCGCTCATCGTCGGCATGGCCATCACCGGCCAGTCGGCCTTCGTCGGGAAGTGATCGGCGTCCACATGCAGACGACGCCGCTGAACGTCCTTGACGAGTTGTACCTCAGCTTCGACCGCGACGACGAGGCGTGGAGCGTGCACCTCGAGATTCGCGTCGACGGGCACGTCGACCGTGACCGACTCGAGGCCGCCGCCCGTCAGGCCGCGGCTCGACATCCGATGGCGCGCGCCCGCCTCGCCGACTCGCGCCTGACCGACCGGAGCCTTCAGTGGGAGATCGCCGACGCGCTCGACGAGCTCGATCTCGAAGAGCTCGACTGCCCGCGGGCCGGCGACCTCGCAGGAGCCCGCGCGCGGCTGCTCAACCGGACGCCGGCGCTCGATCGTCCGGGGCCGTTCGCGCTCTTGCTCGCACACCACGCCGACGGCGACTCGATCGTCCTCAACCTGCACCACGCAGCCGGCGACGGCCTCGCCGCCCTGCGGCTCATGGGGTCGATCGCCCGCGCGTACAGCGGCGAGGACGACCCCGCCTCGGCGGTCGACCCGCTCCAGGTGCGAGACGTGGCGGCGATGGCCGCGGCCGGCTCGATCAAGGAGCGCCTGGCGCGCGGACGCGTAGCCTTGGACTATCTCGGGCGCGGCGTCAGCAGGCCGACCCGGCTGATCGCCCAGGGCGCAAGCGACGAGCCCGGCTATGGATTCGCGACGCTCGCCTTCGAGCCGCACGAGGTCGAGCAGATCGTCGGGCTGCGCAACGGGCACGCAACCGTCAACGACGTCCTACTGGGCGCGCTCGCGCACACCATCAGTTGCTGGAACGACCACCGCGGCGCGACGTCCGGCGCGATCTACCTCATGATGCCGATCAACCTGCGCCCGCCGGAGTGGCGCTTCGACGTCGTCGGCAACTTCGCGTCCTACGTCAGCGTGCGTATCGGCTCGGGCGACCACACGACGCTGCAGGGGTCGATCCGCGCGGCCGCCGACGGCACCCGGCGCGTCAAGGACGGCGCCGTCGCCGGGCTCATCGTCGACCTCTTCGGCGCGCCCGCGCTGCTTCCCGCCGCGCTCCGGGGCCGCATGCAGGACCTCATCCCGCTGACCGGCGACGTGGTCGTCGACACCGCCGTGCTCTCCAACCTCGGCCGGATCGAGGGCGTCCCCGACCTCGGAGACGCAGGCCCCGTACGTGAGGTCTGGTTCTCGCCGCCTGGACGGATGCCGCTGGGCGCGTCGCTGGGAGCCGCAACGCTCGACGGTCGGCTCTTCGTCACGCTGCGCCACCGCCACGCCCTCCTCGACGCAGCAGCGGCCGCCGAGTTCCTCACACAGTTTCGCAGCGTGCTGCTCACAACTCTGCGTCATGCCCAGTAGGAGGGATCGTTCCCTCTGTAGGGCTTGCCGCGGATCAGGTGGCGAGGGATCGACCCATCCACGCAGCGCCATGGCTTGCGCAACGGGATCGTGCCTTCCCTCAAGTGGGCGATGATCCGGTCGGTGGCGTCCGACGCGTCTCGATCGGAGGAGGACACGTCGCGGCGTTGGTGCGATCCGCGCAGGCAAACGCGGACGCGGCGGTCTACGTCAGCGAGGCATTCACGGGGATGCGCGTAGGGACACGTTGGTCGCCGGCCACGCTACCGCTCGTGCCTCGCAGCA
>JAODBQ010000079.1 GCA_025464045.1 Ilumatobacteraceae bacterium | reverse complement strand
GATCGGCGAGCGCGCCCGACGAGTCCCAGTGATCCGGGAGACTGCATTCATGATCGATTCAGAGCCGGCTGCGCGGCGCGCACTGCCCCGGGTGATCGCCGTTGCGAACCAGAAGGGCGGCGTCGGCAAGACGACGACGACGATCAACGTCGGCGCCTGCCTGGCGGAGCTCGGCTACCGCACCCTCGTCGTCGACCTCGATCCCCAGGGCAACGCCTCCACCGGCTTGGGCATCGACAACCGCGGCATCGAAACGTCGATGTACCACGTGATCATGCACGAGGTCCCGATGGAGAACTGCATCGAGCCGTCGGCGGTGAAGAACCTGTTCGTCGCCCCAGCCAGTCTCGATCTGGCGGGCGCCGAGATCGAGCTCGTGCCCGCGTTCAGCCGTGAGAACCGGCTGCGGCGCTCGATCCACGCCGTGCTCGACGACTACGACTACGTCTTGATCGACTGTCCCCCATCGCTCGGCCTGTTGACCGTCAACGGTCTCACCGCGGCCGACGAGGTCCTCGTGCCGATCCAGTGCGAGTACTACGCCCTGGAAGGTCTCGGCCAGCTGCTGCGCAACGTCGATCTCGTCAAGCGCAACCTCAACCCAACGCTCGACGTGAGCACCATCGTCTGTGTGATGTACGACGCGCGGACCAAGCTCGCCGACCAGGTGGTGCGCGAGGTGCGCGAGCACTTCGGTGAGAAGGTGTGCCGTACGGTCGTCCCGCGCTCGGTCCGGCTCTCGGAGGCACCGTCGTTCGGTCAACCGATCATCACCTTCGACCCGGGCTCGCGCGGGGCAACGGCCTATCGGAACGTGGCAAAGGAGATCAGCGGTGGCGCGGTTGAGCGGACTTGGTAAGGGCCTCGGAGCACTGATCCCGGCGGATGCCCCCGGGCATGACGGCGAGGTGGCCCGGCTGGAGGATCTCCCGGTCAGCAGCATCCTGCCCAATCCGCATCAGCCGCGGGTGCACTTCGACGAGGAGTCGCTCGCCGAGCTGTCGGCATCGATCCGCGAGATCGGGGTGCTGCAACCGGTGCTGGTCCATCCGCTCGACAACGGCACGTACCGGCTGATCGCCGGCGAGCGCCGCTGGCGGGCGGCGCGTCGGGCAGGGTTGCAGATGATCCCGGCGATCGTGCGGGTCACCGACGAGCTGGGCACCGTCGAGCGGGCGCTGGTCGAGAACCTCCACCGCGCGGACCTGACGCCGCTCGAGGAGGCAGCCGCCTACCAACAGCTCAGCGACGACTTCGGGATGACCCACGAGCAGATCGCGGCGCGTGTCGGCAAGAGCCGCTCGGCGATCACCAACACCTTGCGGTTGATGTCGCTGCCCGCCTCGGTCCAGCACCTGCTCGCCGACGGCAGGCTGTCCGCGGGTCACGCCAAGGCACTGCTGGCGTCGCCCGATCGGGCTCGCCAAGAGCAACTGGCCAAGCTGTCGGCGTCGGAGAACTGGTCGGTGCGGATGATCGAGGAGGCGATCCGAGTCGGCAACGCCGAGTCGCCGGAGAGCGCGCCGCCGCCGTCGCCGGTTGGCGACACGGGCGCAGCGGGGGGGACACGTGGGTCAGGAGCGGCCGCTGCGTCGGCCCCAACACGGCTGCGGCCGCCTGGTCTGCTCGAGCTCGAGCACCTCCTGGCCGACTATCTGTCGACGCGCGTGTCCGTCACCCACAGCTCGAGGCGCGGCAAGCTGGTGGTCGAGTTCGCTGACCTGGAGGATCTCGAGCGGATCTACCACCTGATCAACAGCTCGACACCTACAGTAGAGTAGTCACCACTATCCGTGGGTTTCCGATGCACCCTGTGCAGAAACCCCCCTGTTCGTGAGGCTCAGGTACGACCCGCGGCTGAGGGTTACACACAATGAGTGCACAACTCTGTGGATAACCTCTCAGGGTTCGCGTGACAGCCAGGCGTGCAGCGCGGCGATCACGCCCCCGGCGACGGCCGTGGCCCGATCGCTGGCCTCGCGAGCCGGTCCGAGCACGCACAGGACGGCCGGCATCCGCGTTTCACGGAGCACCGCCAGCCGCAGCCCGCTGACCAGCGGCTCGGAGCCCCCGGCGATGCGCAGCTGAGCGGCGACCTGCTCGGCGAGCTTGCGACCCTCGACCGACTCGAACGAGGGCACGCCGTAGTAGTGCACCACGGTGACCTCGTCGGTCGCCGGCTCGAACCCGACGAACACGTCGGCGTCGAACTCGTTGGCCGTCAGTGCCTGACGCACCGGATCGGGTTCGTCGAGCGACACCGAGTGCGCCCCGAGCGCCCTCAAGTCGCGCGTGAGGCTTCGGGCGATGCTGCTCAGGCCGCCGAACTGTCCGACCGCCACCCGGCAGTCGCCGATCTGGCGCAGACCGCGCAACCGTTCGCGCTCGCGTAGGACGGCGATGCCGGGACCGCTGCCGGTCTGCGAGCTGACCCGGCGGATGGACTGCGCCGTCGCCGCGCCGCACACGCCGTCGACGACGAGTCCGCTGTCGCTCTGGAACGCACGCAGTGCACGTGCGGTCTGCGGTCCGAAGATGCCGTCCACTCGGCCCGTGTCGAAGCCGAGGCGGGCCAGGCGCGACTGCAGCTCGGCGACGTCGTCGCCGCGCAGGTGCGGGGAGGTGATCAGCAGTGGTCTCGTGCCGAAGGCCCACGACGACTCGACCAGCGATGCCCAGGTGTCGCGGTCGCAGCGACCGTCGAC
>JAODBQ010000056.1 GCA_025464045.1 Ilumatobacteraceae bacterium | reverse complement strand
CGGTCACGACCGGCGGAGCAGGGGGTGCGCAGTGCTGGAACCCCACCGCCGGCGGCAGGTCGGCCGGCGGCTCGGTGGTGGGCAGCTGGTCGGCCGACGGGTCAACGACGAACTGGTCGTGCCAGGGGCGGTGGTACAGGTCGGGCACGGCGACGATGGCGACGTCGGGCTGCAGCGCGATCGCGTGCACGCCACGAGCGTGCGGCACGTCGGCCAGTTCGAGCACCTCCATCGCGAGGCGCAGACCGTCGATCGTGTGCCCGGTCAGGTCCGGGTCGAGGAACAGCGCGACGGGATCGAGCTCGGCCAGCCCGTCGGCGTGCAGTGCCGCCCGGCTGAACGGCGGCGGAAGCACCGCACCGACCTCGATCGGCGAGGAGCCGTCGGCGATCCCCGCCGTGTCGGCGTCGGCGCCGGCATCGGCCTCGCGCGGCAGCGGATCAGGCTGCACCTCTGCGTCCAGCGGGCCGAGCCGCGGCACGAGCGCGTCGGCGACCGGCGCGCGCAGGAACATCGACCGATCGCGCACGAACCCGCCGGCTGCCGGCTGCAGCACGTCGAGCCAGCTCCGCGACCGGACACCGATGCTGGTGGTGGCACGTCCGAGCCGGAGTCCCGCGAACTGCTCCACGGCGATCGTCGTGCCGTCACCGGCGCGGCGCACCGTGAGATCGGCGCGCAGCAGCCGGGCGACATCACCCTGCTGCCAACCTCCGGCGGGAGCGAGTGCGTCGCCTGCCGGCGGTGCCCACAGCTGCAGCCACTGATCGGCGCGACGCACGAGCACCGCGTCGCCCTCGTCGACGAGGCGACGCGACGTGGCGGTCAGCGCGACCTCGCCGCTGGCGTCGGTCCGCAGGCTCAGCACGGTGTCGACGACATCAGCGTCGATGGTGATCCGTCCGGCCCAGCCGCCCGGCGACGCGGCCCCCAGCTCCACGAGCGGACCTGCGTCGGTGGTTGGCACCAGCGCGCGCTGCGGCCCGAGAGTGCCGAGGTCGAGACCGACGATCGCGGTGCGCGCATCCAGCGGCCTGCGCGAGACCACGCGTCCCGGCACCGGCAGCGTCGTCGCGGCCCTCCCGACGACGCGCACCACGTACGCCCGACGTCCACCGTTGGCGAAGAACGAGCGCACGGCGTCGGGGAGCGCGGCGTAGACGGGCACGCCGTGCTCGTCGATCGCCAGGGGGAGGTCGCCACCGAAGACCGTCGCGTACTGCGCCGGGTCCTCGACCGGCTGCGGATCGTCCACCGGCCCGCGCTCGGCGAAGCCGACGAACGCGGCGACGTCGAGACGGATGGCATCGTCGGCCACGGGCGGCAGCGCCGGATCGCAGCGAACCCCCGGCAGCCTGCCGCGGTAGGCGATCGCCTGGGTCATTCGACGACCATGTCCTCGCACGAGACGACGAGCTCCTCGACGGCCACGTCGGTACCGCCCTTGCCGTTCAGCGACGGGCCCGTGTAGCGCAGCGGGCGGGCCCGCGTCAGCTTCCACGTCATCACCGGGCCGTGGGCCTCGTCCTGCAGCGTGATCGTGACGGAGCGCATCGCCGTCTGCTGACCCTTGCGGGTCTCGGTGATCCACAGGAACAGGTCGTCGGAGCCGATCAGGCCGCGCTTGAAGGTGACGTCGCCGACCTTGTACATCCCCGTGACCTTGCGGACGTGGTTGACCTTCTCGTTGCCGTTGCGGTACTCCGCCTGGGTCATCTCCGTGTTCAACCCGGAGACCTCTTGGAAGCCGGCCCGCACGCTCGCGGTGTCGCCCGTGCCGAGGTCGACGAGGAAGTTGAACGATCCGTACGGGTCGTCACGCTGCACTGCCATGTTCGTCTCCTGTGGTGAGTTCGTGGCCGAAGCCGAGGGTGGGTGGGTCGGTCAGCCCGGCGGGACCAACCGTCAGTTCGTCGCCGACGCGGTCCATTGACCGATGCGGAAGATGACGAACTCGGCCGGCTTGACCACGGCCACGCCGATCAGGCAGACGAGCCGCCCGTTGTCGAGGTCGTTCTGCGTCATCGTCGTGCGGTCGCAGCGCACGAAGAACGCATCCTTCGGATCGAGGCCGAGCAGTGCGCCGCTCTTCCACTCGGCGACGAGGAAGTCCTCGATCGTGCGCCGCACGTTGATCCACAGCGCGTCGCCGTTGGGTTCGAACACGGCCCACTGCGTGCTGCGCTCGATCGAGTGCTCGAGGTAGGCGAAGTAGCGGCGGACGCTGACGTACTTCCATTCGGGATCGTCGCTGATCGTCCGAGCGCCCCACACGAGGTTGCCACGACCGGCGAAGAACCGCAGGCAGTTCACACCCTCCGGGTTGAGCACCTCCTGCTGCCCCTTGGTCAGACGCCGCTCGAGGTCGGTGGCCGAGAGGATCACCTCGTTCGCCGGCGCCTTGAAGACGGCCCGCTTGATGTCGTTGCGCGCCCAGATCCCGGCGACGAAGCCGCTCGGCGGCAGCAGCAGGTCGCCGCCGATGAACGGGTCGGTGATCGTCACCCACGGGTAGTAGATCGCCGCCCGGGTCGAGCTCGTCTCGTTGCGCCAGTCGCGTGCGCCGTTGACGGTCTCGCCGACGGGCACGTCGAGCACAGCGACCCTGTAGCGCAAGGCCTCGCAGTGGATGATCACCTTCTGGCGGATGTCGCGTCTCTCCGTGTACTCCGTCGAGCCGGGCGCGGCGACGATCGAGATGTCCTCGATCGCGGCGAACGCAGCGAGGCCGGTGACGAGATCTGCATCGCCTTCGTAGGCCGCAGCCGCCGGTTCTCCACCATCCGCACCGTGGTCCAGCAGCACGGCGATCGCGGGCGGCGTCGACGGTGGTCCGACGAGCGAGGGTGCGTGCAACCAGTGCGGCGCACCGATCAAGCTCGGTGACGGCAGCAACGCCGAGGTGAGCGTGTCGACGGCCGGCGTCACGCCGGCCCTGGTCGAGATCACCAACGGCGGCGGTTCGTTGCTGGACGACGCCGTCGCGAAGACCTTCCACAGCCCGTCGGGAGCCGTCGGATCCAGCGCGAACGGGCCGTACCGCACCGGCGCCGTGAACGTCGGCAGGCCGCGCGCGTCGATCGTCGGGCGGGAGATGTCGACGCCGACGCTCAACGGGTAGACCGCGTCGACGTCGTCGGGTGCCACCGCGCTGCCGCTGCCATCGGCGAGCCTCCACGTGCCGTCGAGATCGAGCAGCGCGGACCGCACGGTGTACGACGGTCCGTCGAGCACGACGACGGAGTCGAAGTTGCGCACGCGCATCAGCGCCGACGTCGGGATGCCCCCCACGGTCGTGCGCACGAGCACGTTGGGCCCGACGACGAGGTTGAACGTGACCTGGGCGTTGCCCGCGGCGCCCGGCTCGCGCGCGCTGAGGTGCACGTCACCGACGTCGGCGGTGGCCAACGCGCTCCCGGCACCGACCACGCGCATGACGTACAGCCGCGCACCGCCCTCCTCGAAGAAGGCGTGCGCCGCGTGGGCCAGGTAGTTCGTGCCGAAGGCGAGGTCCTCGAGCCCTCCGTACGTCCGCTGGAAGTCGGCGAAGCTCGTCAGCACCTCGGGCTTGCCGGAGTCCGGTCCGGTGCGCGTCGGGCCGACGAAGCCGGCAGTGCTGGTGCTGACGCCTTCGATCGACTTGGCGCGGTAGCTCGTCTCTTCGACGTACACGCCTGGGGCGAGGTACTCGGGCATGGGTTCTCCTACGGGGCGGGTCGGACGACCAGGACGGATGGACTGGGTGCAGCGAGCGAGGCGACCACGAGGGGGCCGCCGGTGGTGAGATCGCGTTGCAGGCTGGCGACGAAGTTGCCGCCGTCGTCGACGAGCGCAGCTCGTTGGTCGAACAGCGAGCGCAGCGAAGGTGGGTCCTCCGGCGCCGCGCCGGGCACGACGACCTGATCGGCGGCGCGGAAGCGGGCGCGCACGGTGACCTGCCAGATCGGGCCGCTGGCGTCGGTGCCGACCGACGTCGCCGCCACGGCACGCGCGAGCGGGACGACGACGACACCGCGAGCATCGGCGACGCCGCCGGTGCTGTAGCCGCCGACGGAGACCTCGACCACGGCCCACGCCGCCGGTCGGTGGTCCTCGGTGACGACGGTCGCGATGACCGCGAGCGATCCGGCAGGCAGTGCCGCGGTCGGGCGACGAGGGAGCCCGAGCTCGACGGGCGACGCGACCGGGACGGACACGGTCTCGAGGACGGGGAGGTGGTCCCCCGTGGCATCGTCGACGCGGACCACGAACAGCAGCGAGGGGTGCTGGACGGGGACGACGAACCACTCGTCACGCGGCGTCGATCCGTCCTCGTACGCGGCGAGCCCGCTCAGCCGGGTGAATCCGCCGACGCCGTCCGCGGTCAGCGAGCGCGTGCGCCAGCGCACGTCCGGGCGGCCGTGCGCCCACGTCGTCACGCTGATCCCGTCGCTGATCGCCGCACCGGTGGCGAGGTCGTGGACGCGCACCGCCAGCGCGGCGCGACGCACGACGTGCTCGAGCACGCGCACGGTCATCCGTCGACCGCCAACGCGGCCAGCTCGAGATCGCGTTCGAGCACGGGACCGGCCTCGGTGATCGTGCGCGTCGACTCCAGTCGCACGACCCTCGCGGTGTAGGCCACCGAGAGCTGGTAGTCCCACGGCAGTGCGTCCCAGAGCCGGCGGTACTCGTCGAGCGGCAGCGGCGAGGCGACGAGCTCGACGATCTCGTTCGAGCCGTAGACGCCGGCAACGCCGCGGTTGAGCAGCCCGGCGGGGAGCACCGGGTCGTCCTCCAGCACGCGCATGCACCAGCCGAGCAGCTCGAGCTCGCGCTGCGCCGTCTTGCCCCACGGGGTGACGATGAGATCGACGTCCACGGGCAGCGGTCGGCGTCGTCCCGCGACGATCGGCGGCGTCGTGCGCTGCGTGCCGTTGACGGCGACCCGGTAGACGTAGACCGTCACGCCGAACTCGAACGGCCGCGTCCCCTTCAGGTCGTCGGCGCGCACCAGCGAGGTCTCGAGCGTGTCGGTGGTGAACGGGTTGCGCGTCCAGGCATCGTCGAGCATCGCCAGCACGGTCGTCCCGATCGCACTGATCCCTCGGAATGTGGCCATCGCGCGTCGTCCTCCGGTGCGGCCGAACTCCCTGTTCGATCCGACCGTGCGGACTATGGACGGGCCGCGCCACCGTCGCGTCTCGCCACCGTCAACGCCGCGTCGCGCGGTTTCGCGCGGTTTCGCGCGGTGGGTGCGCCAGCTCAGGCCACGGCGGTGGCGAGACCGACGATGCTGCGCAACGTCTGCGACGGTTCGACACCGAGTGCGTCCCAGAGCAGCTCGCGGTACGCGCGGTACTGCCGGCGAGCCTCGCTGACGTTGCCCTCGGCGATGTACGCGGCGATCAGCGTGCGCTGTGCGCTCTCCCGCAGCGGCTCGGCGGACGCGGCGGCGAGCCCGGCATCGATCGCCTCGCCGGCGCGCCCGTCCGCCGACAGCGATCGGCACAGGGCCTCGAGCGCGTGGATCCGCAGCTGGCGATGGCGCTCGCGGTCGAACATGATCCACTCCTCGTCCCAATCGGGGAGCAGGTCGTCCATGAGCTCGCTGGCGTCGCCGTCGCCGGCACCGAGGCCGCCCTCGCCCTTGATCAGGCGGCGGGCGTGACGCACGATGCGGCCGAGGTCGACGTCGACGCACGGCGACAGCGCGACGTAGTTGCCGTCAGTGACGACGCAGTCGCCGATCGATTGACGCGCCTTCCACAGCGCCGTGCGCAGGTTGGCGCAGGCGCGATCCTCGGTCGTGTCCATCCACAGCGTCATCGACAACGTCAGCCGAGCCTGCGGCCGATCGCGCACGGCGAGGTACGCGAGCACTCGTTGGACGTTCATCGGCACGGCGATCAGCTGCCCGTCGACGCTCACCTCGAACGTCTGCAGCACCCGCAGCCGCAGCCGCGCACCCCCATCCGGATCGTTCCCGTTCTCCAGCAGCATCGCGGATCCCCTCGTCGGAGTCGATCGGTCATGGTGCACCAGACGGCGTTACCGACGCGTCACCGAGGCGTCAATCGCACTCGGGGAGCGACATGGATGGACGACGCGCACGCGACGGACGCAGATCACAGTGAGAGTGATATGGGGGGTTGCGGTTCTCTCGTGATCATGATCAGAACGTGGCACGACGACGACGGCGTGCGCGTCCGCATCAGTCACGACGCGCCGGGCGACCCCTCCGACCTGGTGTGCAGGTCCTTCGACGATGCCGTCGACGCCGTGCGCGCGCTCCTCGAGCGTTGGGAGCGCGTCGCCCGTTGACATCGCCGTGCGCCAGCGCCTGCCCGTGCGGGCGACGTCGGCGCCGAAGTTCAACGGTCGTCGGCGGAGATCGACACCGGTCGTAGCGTCAGGAGCAGATCGACGGCGGTGACGCCGCTGCCGATCTCGTGGACGATCAGCGGGTTGACCTCCAGCTCGTCGAGGCGTCCGCCGAATGCCATCGCGACCTGTGAGAGCGCGGCGATCGCGTGGGCGGCCGCGCCGACATCGCTGCGCAGGCGGCCGCGGAACCCGTCGAGCAACGGGAAGCCGCGCAGCTGACGGAGCAGGCGCTCAGCCGCCGGCGGGTCGATCGGCGCCGTGGCGGAGGCGACGTCGCCGAGCAGCTCGACCGCCGTCCCGCCGAGGCCGACGGTCACGATCGGCGGGTAGCCGTCGTCGCCCGCCGTCACGCCGACGAGCAGCTCGACACCTGGCGCGGCCATCGCCTGCACGAGCACGCCGTCGACGTCGGTGAAGCCACCTCGGTCCGCCGCGGCGATCAGCTCGTCGAACACGGCGGCCGCGGCGCCCGGTTCGACACCGACCCGCACCGCTGCGTGGTCGGACTTGTGCGTGAGCGAAGGCGCCTGCACCTTCATCACCACCGGCGCGCCGAACGTCGCCGCGGACGCCGACGCCTCGGCCCGATCGTGGGCGAGGACGCCGCCGGGGCGGTGCACGCCGGCGACATCGAGCAGGACTCCGGCCTCCCACTCGGTGAACGTGATCGCGTCCGGCTCGTCGAGCAGCCTCGCCAGCTCGTCCGAGCGGGCCAGCTCGTTCGGCGACGCGTCCACGACCGGGGGTCCGTCGGCGGACATCGGCGGGTTCGCCCGCAGCGTGGCGATGGCGGTGATGGCTGCGCGGATCGAGTCGTAGTCCGGAACGCGGTGGTCAGCGAGGATCCGGCGGGCCTGCTCGGTCCGATCGTGCGACGCCAGGTAGACGACCGCCAGCGGCACCGTCAGGTCGTCGCCGATGCTGCACAGCGACTCGGCGAGTCGGCTCGCCATCGGTTCGGGGATCATGCTCAGCACGACGAGGAGCTGATCCACGCCGGGATCGGCGGCAGTGATCCGACAGACCGTGCCGAAGTCGTCGGGGTTGGCGCTGAACAGCTGCGCCGTCACGTCGACCGGGTTGCACACGGCGCCGAAGTCCGGCACGAACTCGCCGAGCAGCGCCATGGTCTCTGCCGCGAGCGCCGGCACGGCCAGGCCGTGGATCTCGCTCAGATCGGCGGCGATCCCGCCGGCGCCGCCGGAGCTGGTGACGATGCCGATGCGGTCGCCGCGGCCGAAGCCGGCCTCCGCCGCGACGACGAGATCGACCAGGTCGTCGAGGTCCTCGACGAGCACGCCGCCCTCGGCGCGGGTGAGCAGCTCGAACCCGCGACCGCCCCCGACCAGCGACCCTGTGTGCCCTGCCGCGGCACGGCGGCCCGCATCGGCGCGGCCCGATCGCAGGACGAGGACGCGCAGGCCGGCGGCGCGGGCCCGGCGCAGCCCCGCCTTCCACGCACGGTGCTCCGGGAGCCGCTCGACGTAGATGCAGATCGTGTCGACGGTCGCGGCGTCGATGAGCCCGTCGAGGACGTCGACCGTGGTGACGTCCAGCTCGTTGCCGGTGCTGACCCACACCGAGGGGACGAAGCCGCGGGCGCGGGTGAGGTCGAAGAACGAACCGCCGATCGCCCCGCTCTGGCCGACGTACGCGAACCGGCTCGCGGCCGGGATGTCGTCGGCAGTGACCGCGCCGGTGAACGTGGCGACGACGCCGGCGCCGAAGTTGACCATGCCCTGGCAGTTCGGACCGAGCACCCGCACCCCCGACCGGGCGATCGCCTCGCGCAGCTCGTCGTCGAGCCGGCGGCCGTCCGCGCCGATCTCGGCGAACCCGGACGAGAACACGATCGCCGCGGCCGCACCGACCGCACCGGCCTCGAGGATCGTGTCGGCGACGCGGGATGCGGGCACGAACACGAGCACGAGATCTGGCGGCTCGGGCACGCTGACCAGATCGGGGTAGCTCGGCACGCCGAAGACCTCGTCGTAGTTCGGGTTCACCGCCGCCGCGGCGCCGGTGAAACCGTGGCGCTGCAACTCGAGCAGCGCTCGCCCGGCGAAGCTGCCGGGTCGCGGCGACGCACCGACGACGGCGACCGACCGTGGCGCCAGCAACCCCACCGGCAGCCGACCCCGATGCACCTCGTCCACTGAACCTTGATCCGCCGGCGC
>JAODBQ010000006.1 GCA_025464045.1 Ilumatobacteraceae bacterium | reverse complement strand
GCTTCCGTGAAGCGCCTGCTGCGGATGATGCAAGAGGAAGGCGCCGGCGCGTTCATCGTCATCGGGCTGCCGGTGATGAGCGACACGCTCGCCGTGCTCGGTCCGAAGATCCTCGGCCACGCGACCGACATCATCTTCGACAGCGTCACCCACCACACGCGGATCGACTTCCACCGGCTCGGCAACGTGCTGCTGGTCGTGGTCCTGCTGTACGTCGGCTCGTCGATGCTCGCCTGGTTGCAGTCGTGGCTGCTCGCCGGCGTGGTGCAGCGGACGATGCGCCGGCTGCGCGCGGACGTCGAGGACAAGCTCAACCGGCTGTCGTTGAGCTACGTCGACCGCCAGCCCCGCGGCGACCTGCTCAGCCGCGTCACCAACGACATCGACAACATCGCCCAGAGCCTCCAGCAGACGCTCAGCCAGATGCTCACGTCGACGTTGACGATCCTCGGCGTGGTGGTGATGATGTTCGTGATCTCGCCCGTGCTCGCCTGCATCGCCGTGGTCACCGTGCCGGCGTCGCTGTTCACGATCAAGGCGATCACGCGGCGCTCGCAGGGCAGGTTCGTCGCCCAATGGCGCCACACCGGCACGCTCAACGCGCAGATCGAGGAGGCCTTCAGCGGGCACTCGCTCGTCAAGGTGTTCGGCCGCCAGCGCGAGGTCGAGGAGACGTTCCGCAAGAAGAACGACGAGCTGCACGACGCCGGGTTCATGGCCCAGTTCATCGCTGGAACGATCCAGCCGGCGATGATGTTCATCGGCAACCTGAACTACGTCGCGATCGCGGTCGTCGGCGGCCTGCGGGTGGCGTCGGGCACGATGAGCCTCGGCGACGTCCAGGCGTTCATCCAGTACTCGCGCCAGTTCACCCAGCCGCTCACGCAGATGGCCTCGATGATCAACGTGCTCCAGTCCGGTGTGGCGTCGGCGGAGCGCGTGTTCGAGCTCCTCGACGTCGACGAGCAGTCGCCCGACGGCCCCTCGATCGCCACCGGGGAACCCACCCGTGGACGCGTCGTGTTCGACCACGTGTCGTTCTCCTACGACCCGGACAAGCCGTTGATCACGGACCTCTCGCTCGTCGCCGAACCGGGTCAGACCGTCGCCATCGTCGGCCCGACAGGTGCCGGCAAGACCACGCTCGTCAACCTGATCATGCGCTTCTACGAGCTCGACGGCGGACAGATCACGCTGGACGGCCAGGACATCGCGGTCATGCCGCGCGCCGAGCTGCGCTCGCGGATCGGGATGGTGCTGCAGGACACGTGGCTGTTCGGCGGTTCGATCCACGACAACATCGCCTACGGCAACCTCGACGCGACCGACGAGCAGATCCTCGAGGCGGCGAAGGCGACCTACGTCGACCGCTTCGTGCACTCGCTGCCGGACGGCTACCAGTCCGTCATCGACGACGAGGGCAGCAACGTCAGCGCCGGCGAGAAGCAGCTCCTCACGATCGCCAGGGCGTTCCTCGCCGATCCCGCGATCCTGATCCTGGACGAGGCCACCAGCTCGGTCGACACCCGCACCGAGGTGCTCATCCAGCAGGCGATGGCGGCGTTGAGCACCAACCGGACCAGCTTCGTGATCGCCCACCGCCTGTCGACGATCCGCGACGCGGACACCATCCTGGTGATGAACAACGGCCGGATCGTCGAGCAGGGCAACCACGAGGAGCTCCTCGCGGCCGGTGGCGCGTACGCCGACCTGTACAACGCGCAGTTCATGGGCGCGGCCGCCGAAGTCGTCTGACGTGCTCGGCTCGATGCGGTACCACCGCCGAGTCCGGCGCAGCGCGGCCGACGTGTGGACGCTCGCCGGTGATCCGGCACGCCTGCACGAGTGGTTCCCCGGGATCACATCCAGCGCCGTCGAGGGCACGACGCGCACGATCGTCACCGGCGCCGGCCTGCCGATGCCCGAGGAGATCCTCGTGCTCGACCACACCCAGCGCCGGTTCCAGTACCGCGTGGCGAGCCCGCTGTTCCAGTACCACCGCGGCTCGATCGACGTCATCGAGCTCGGCGACGCCGAGTGCCTCGTCGTCTACACCACCGATGCCGATCCGCGGACGATGGCCCTCGTCGTCGGGGGTGCCACGGCCGGCGCCCTGGACGAGCTGTGCCGGATCATGGAGGAGGGCGACTGATGGCGCGCAAGATCCTGTTCATCACCACCGACCAGCAGCGCTACGACACGCTCGGCTGCAACGGTGGGCAGCTGTCGCGCACACCCGTGCTGGACCGGGTCGGCGCCGACGGCTACCGCTACGAGCGCGCCCACCCGCAGTCCGTGGTGTGCATGCCGTCGCGGTCGACGATGCTCACCGGCCAGCACCCGAGCACGCACGGCGTGTGGATGAACGGCGTGCCGCTGCCGCAGTCGGCGCCGTCGGTGGCCGCGGTCCTGCACGACGCGGGGTACCGCACCGCGATCGTCGGCAAGACCCACTTCGAACCGTTCCTCGATCCGTTCGGGCGCTTCCCGGAGAACGGCTTCGCCCGCCACGGCACGTTCGGTCCACACCGCGGCTTCGACCACGTCGAGTCCGCCACCCACGGCGCCGCCGGGCAGCTGCACTACGCCCGCTGGCTCGCCACCAACCACCCCGAAGCCGTGGGGATGTTCTACCCGGTGCTGGACCACGAGCTCGAGGTCAACGCGCTCGGCGGCGGCGCGACCGGCGCGCCACAGGTCCACGACAACCCGATCCCGCGCGAGTGGTACCACACCGACTGGGTCGCCGACCGGACGATCGCGTGGCTCGACTCGCTCGGGGCCGGCGACGACTGGTTCAGCTGGATGAGCTTCCCGGACCCGGACCACCCGTGGGACCCGCCGGCGAGCGAGCTCGGTCGCGACGACTTGCGCGACGTGCCGCTGCCG